>JAITDR010000052.1 GCA_031282465.1 Desulfovibrio sp. | reverse complement strand
CGGTACTACAATGTCCACGACAACCCTCGTTCTTCGGCCGAACTGCAGTAGCGGCTGATTTGTTCCACAGTCAGCGCGTACATTGCGTCCGTAAAGGATGCGTTCGGCTTTTGCCCGGAATTGTCCGGGGGATTCTGCGGAGGGGTCGGCACACCTATGGCGTCCCCGCATGAGGATACGCCCCGGTCGGGGTCGTCGGTGCAACACCCCCGGCATGCGCCCGTGAGCGAGGAGATTGTGCCGCCGTTCGGGGCATGCCGATAAAACTCGCGGTACCATTCGGCGGTAAAACGCACGGTTTCGGCAAACGAAAGCGTCGCTTTCCAGCCGAGCCGGGCCAGAGCCTTGTCGCAGCAGAGCTTGAGCAGGGTGCTTTCCTTTTTTTCCTCGTGGGTCTGCGGTTCCGCGATGTAGGAGAACGCAGGCCAAAACTGCCGCAACGCCTCGGCCAGTTTGCCGACGGAGGCGTCGACGTCGGCCGGCGGCCCGAAATTGAAGGATTCGCCGTGCAGGCTCCCGAGCCGGACATCGGGTCCTTCTGTCTTTTCCCGCAGAAGGCGGGCGCCCAGGTGCAGGTAGCCGGACAGCGGCTCCAGCACATGTTGCCAGGGACGCGTGGCGCCGGGATTGCGGAGGGTCGCGGCCGCGCCGCGTGCGAAAGCGCGCGCGCAGTCGGGCACGATGCGGTCTGTGGCCCAGTCTCCGCCACCGATCACGTTGCCCGCCCTGGCCGTTGCCGCGCACGGACCGTTTGCCGGGGGACGGAAAAAAGACCGGAAAAAGGAGTGAGCGATAATTTCCGCGCAGGCCTTGGAGGCGCTGTAGGGATCGTCCCCGCCCAGGTGGTCCGTCTCGCGGTAGCCGTAGACCCATTCGTCGTTGCGGTAGCACTTGTCGCTGGTGATGAGCACAAGAGCCTTGACGGACGGCGTGTTGCGCACCGCTTCCAGCATGTTCATCGTGCCAGCGGCGTTGCTTTCAAAAGTAGCGATAGGGTCCTCGTATGACCTGCGCACCAGAGCTTGGGCCGCCAGATGAAAAACCGCGTCCGGCCTGCAGGACGCAAGGGCGCGGGACAGCGCTTTCCGGTCGCGTATGTCGCCCTGCAGATGCGTTATCCGTTTGTCCAGGCCGAGAGAAAGAAAGCCCGACGGCGTTGAGGGAACGTCAAGGGACCAGCCTGTCACCTCGGCCCCGAGCTCAAGCAGCCAGACGGTCAGCCAGAAGCCCTTGAAGCCCGTATGTCCGGTGACGAACACGCGCCGGCCTTTATAGCGGTTCTCAAACACGGGAGTCTCGCGGGTTACCCGCCGGCGGGACCGTCGGCGAAGCGCATCCAGGGAACATTGCCTTTGTCCCAGAGTTCATTCAGCAGCATGTAGTCGCGCAGAGTATCCATGCACTGCCAGAAGCCGTTGTGTCTGTACATGGACAGTCGGCCCTCGCGCGCCAGACGTTCAAGAGGGGCTTTTTCCAGGTCGCAGTCCGCGTCCGTGTCGAGGTAGTCCAGAAATTCGTGTTCAAAGACGAAAAAACCGCAGTTGGTAAACTGGTTGAGCAAAGGTTTTTCTTCCCAGCTTGCTATGTTGCCCTTGTCGTCCGTGCTGACGGTGCCGAAGCGCGAAGGCATGCGCACGCCTGTAAAGGTGCCCAGGGTGCCGCGGCTTTTATGAAAGCGCAGGAGCGCATTGATATCTATGTCGGCAACGCCGTCGCCGTAGGCGGCCATAAAAGGGCCGTCGCCCAGGTGCGCGGCCGTGCGTTTGATGCGGGCACCTTTTTCCGTTGCTTCACCGGTATCGCAGAGCGTCACTTTCCAGTCCAGACGGTCGTCGGGGTTGTGGACTGTAGCTGCTCCGGTAGCGAGATCTATGGTGAAGTCGGTGTTGCGCATGGTGTAATCGTGAAAATACTGCTTGATGACGTCGCCCCTGTAGCCGAGGGGCAACACAAATTCCTTGAAACCATAGTGGGCGTAGCGGCTCATGATGTGCCACAGGATGGGTTTGCCGCCTATCTCCACCATGGGTTTGGGCTTGAATTCCGTTTCCTCGCGCAGACGTGTGCCCTTGCCGCCGCAGAAAAGTATCACCTTCATCCGGAATTCCTCAGCCCGACCGCCGGACGGTATGCCCTCTTCCGCAATGAAAGGGGCAAAGAAAAATATTCCCGGCTTTACCGGGAGTCAAGCGGGAATCTCTCAGCGGGAATCTCACGAACAGGCGAGCTTTGCCGTACACACCGGTTGCGGCGGTCCAAGAGAATACCCCGGTTGTCCGGCGGGATGCGGCCGAACTGCGCGGCGGCGCCGTTTGCCGGCGTTATTCAGGCGGGCGGATGTGCCTGCCGCTGTGGTAAGAGCCGAGGATACGCACCTGGAGGCAGGTGTGGTGCAGGGTTTCAAGCAGCCCGGCATAGTGCGGGGCGGTTATGTCGCAGTCCAGGTCGGCAAAGAAAATATATTTCCAGGATTCCCCGCGCATGGGGCGCGATTCGAGTTTGCTCAGGTTGATGCCGGATTGAAAAAAACTTTGCAGCACGGTCGCCAGACTTCCAGGTTTATCGGGTATAATGAAGAGGATGGAGGATTTCAGCGGCGCGGCCGGGGCTTTTCTTTCCGCGGCGGGCTCGGCGCCGATGACGAAAAAGCGGGTCAGGTTGTCGGGAAGATCTTCAATGCCGGAGGCCAAGGTGTTGAGATTCAGCCGTTCGCCCATGCCGGGACGGCAGACGGCGGCGGCGCCTGCTTCGCCGGCCGCGCGTTCGGCCGCGAACACGCTGCTTTCCATGGAAATTTGTTCGGCAAGAGGAATATTGTCCTTCAGCCAGCCGGAGCATTGCCCCAAAGGCTGGGGGTGGGAGTAAACCCTGCGCACGGTGGTCAGGGTACTCTCTTTGCTGATAAGGCAGAGGCGGATGCGGCTGAACCACTCCGCCTGTACGTACACGTTGTGGGTAACGAAGAGGTCGAAACTCTGCGCGACCGTACCGTAGACGGAATTTTCGACAGGGACGATGCCGAGGTCGCAGTCGCGTTTTTCCACGGCGGCGAATACGGCGTCCATACGCTGCATGGGCGCGCCGGTGAAGCCTCGTCCGAAGTATTCCATGCAGGCCATGTGGGAAAACGTGCCTTCAGGACCGAGAAAGGCCACGCGCAGCGAGCGCTGCAGCGCCCGCGACGAGGAAAGAATCTCCCGGTACACGGCCCGGAGATGGTCGCTGGGCAGCGGGCCCTTGTTGACCGCGGTCAACCTCTCCAGAACCGCCTCTTCCCGTCCGGGGCGAAAGACCGGGGCATCGTTCTGCGCCTTGATTTTACCCGCTTCAATGCTCAAGGCGGCGCGTTTGTTCAGGAGCGCGAGCAGTTGCGTGTCGGTTGCGTTGATCTCCGCGCGGACGCGTTCAAGCCGGTCTTCCGCAACGCCGGCATTGTTCTGTGCCGTCTCTACGAACAGCTTGCCTGCTTCCGCAAAGTCGCCGTGCTTCTTGTCGGCCTCCACGGGCAGTTTCCTTGCCTCCGCAGCTTCGCGGTGCTTCTTGTCGGTCTTCACGGGCAACTTCCTTTCTTCAGCGACGCCGGTATGCTTCTCGTCAGTCTTCACGGACAGCTTCATTGATGCGCATGCCGAAGTGGCGTCCGGCATCGTCGAGCCGGCAGAGTACGGTATCGCCGGGGGAAAGGCCGACAACGCTTACCGTTTCCCCGCCGGGGCGAACCAGGCGTATGGTTTCGGCATTTTGCAGAAAAATGCCGCCTGTCCTGTCTCCGACTGCAGCGCCTACATAGAGCATGGGACGGCGCTCCACCTTGACGCGGCCGACCACGGCGCGGCCGGTGTTGCCGGCATGGTCCACAGTAAGGACTTCCGACCCCGCGCGCAGTTCCTGAAGATACGCGGTCGTGTCGCCGGGCGTCAGGGCATAGGCATGCACCGCGCCGGCATTGATGCGGAAGGGACGTGAGGCGACGTACTCGTTGGGTTCGGTTTCCGCGTTCACAAGAAAGGTGAAGGCGGAGGAATTGCCGGTGAGCATGCCTTGTCCGCTGCTGAACACGGACAGGGTGTCCACGCAGACCCTGTGTCCCATGCCCGCATTGCGTATCTCGGTGATGACGGCTTCGGTAAGCGGCAGTACGCCGTCGGTCTGCCGGACCACGGCGATGATTTCCCGGAGCCTGTCCAGCCCTTCGCCGGGCACGACGAGGGTATCCGCGCCTTTTTCCAGTATGCCCGCAGCGGTGACCGCGTCTTCGGGGTTGAGAACTTCGACCGCCAGAAGGCCTTTTTTGCCCGCGACCTGCTCACGCGCCAACAGGTTTTCCACGGGAATGATCAGCCGGCTGTTGCGCAGCAGCACGGTTTGTCCTCTCTCGAGGCAGGCGGCGGCGCTTTCTTCATCCTCTTTGGAGAGCAGTTCCGTTTCTTCGAGGGCGCCGGCGTCCAGCACGATGCAGCGGGCAAGGGAGGAAGCCGCCGCAAGGTGTTCCGCGGGGACGATCAGGCCGTCAACGCCGGCTTCCAGTGCGCGGGTGACGTCTTTTTTGACGAAGGGTACGGCCTTGAAGAGTACCGGTTTCACGGGCGGTCTCCGTCTATGCGCCGATAAGGGCGCAGGCCTGTTCGACGCTCATGTTCCCGTGCACGATGCCGTTGAGGGCGCTCATCAGCCTGCGCGGCTCGGGGTGCTGGAAGATATTGCGTCCGACGGACAGGCCTTTTGCGCCGGCTTTGATTGCGTCGTGAACGGTTTGCAGGAATTCTCTGGTGGTTCCGGTTTTGGGACCGCCGGCAATGAGAACGGGGATGCAGCATGATTCTACGACGAAATTGAAGCTGTCTATGTCTCCGGTGTAAGGTACTTTGACCGCGTCGGCGCCGAGTTCGGCTCCCACGCGGGCGCAATGGGCCACGACTTCCGGGGCGAGGCTGTTCGGAATTTTCGGACCGCGCCCGTAGACCATGGCCAGGAGCGGCATGCC
>JAITDR010000041.1 GCA_031282465.1 Desulfovibrio sp. | reverse complement strand
ATAATCGCCTGCGTCGTGCTGGTTTTGCTGGTCCTGCTGCAATCCGGCAAAGAAGGCATGGGGGTGATTTTCGGCGGCGGCTCTACTTCCCTGTTCGGCAGCACGGGCGCGGGAGGCATCCTGGTAAAACTCACGACCATCGCCGCACTGACCTTTCTCGGCACTTCGCTGGGCTATAATATCCTGTCGTCGGCCAAAATGAACAAGGAATCAACCATCATCAACATTGAGGTCAATGATCCTTCCGCCGCGCCGAAGCCGGACCTCCCCGCGGCCCCGCCGGCTGCTCCGACTGATTCCTCCGCAACCCCGGCCGGCGCTTCTGCGACTCCGTCTGTCCCGGCCAATCCTGCTGCGACCCCGGCTGAGTCTTCTGCGCCCCCGGCAGGCACCGCGACTGCCCCGGCTGCGCCTTCAACGGCTCCGGCAACCTCCTCTACGGCCCCGGCCGAGCCTGCTCCGGCTCCCTCCGTAGCCCCTGCGGACAAGGCCGACGGTCCTGCCGACAAGGCCGGCACGCCGCCATCCCGCGGGCAGAAGCGGGGACGCTGATACGCTTTTTTTCTGCCGCTGCTTTGCGATGATGCACACTCTCTGAGGGAAAACAAGCCGACGTTCTCATTCCGGGTCCGTATAGCGAAATTTCGGTTCGCGCTTGGCGAGAAAGGCGGCAACGCCTTCAACGCCGTTATAGTGGTTGAAGATCCCCTCAATGTATTCCAGATTGGTGTAGTGATTGTCCTTGGATTCTTTCAGCCACATCTTTCGTACGCCTTCCTTGATGACGCGCAGGGCGCCGGGCGGCTTGCGGGCAATCTTTTCCGCCATGGCAAGGGCGTGCTTCACAGCCGCCCCCGCAGGCGCAACTTTGTTGACAAGCCCCAGCCTGAGGGCCTCCTTCGCGTTGAGGAATTCACCTAGGTACATCATCTCCAGCGCCTGCGGAAAGCCGATGATCTTGGGCAACCGGTAGAGGCCTCCCGCCGCCGGGTACAGCCCGAGGTTGATTTCCGGCTGGGCGAATTGCGCCGTTTCCGACGCGATGCGGATGTCGCAGCAACAGGCCAGTTCCAGACCGCCGCCCAGACAATAGCCTTCAACGGCGCAGAGGGTGGGTTTGCTGATGAACTCGACGGTATTCATCACGTCCGTTTCCAGCTTGAATTTCTTTTCAGTAAAATTGCCTGCCATCTCTCGGAAACCGGCGAGATCCGAACCCGCGTTAAAGGCTTTGCCGCCCGCGCCGGTCAGGACGACGGCGCGCGCGTCGGGATCCTTTTCCAGCTTACGAAAGACCTCGCCGAGTTCCTGCAAGGAGGCGATGCTGTTCAGATTCATGGGGGGATTGTTCAGCGTAACCAGGGCGACAAAAGCTTCTGATTTTTTCACAAGCACAAGCCGGTTCTCATAGTCGACGGGCATGATGATCTCCTTGCCCCGGCAGGACAAGCCGGGAATTGGAAGGAAAGGAGAGTCCGTTTACCGTTCACGCCCCCTTTCCAGAGAGGCTCGAACGGCCGCGGCAATCAGTTCATATTCTTTTTCCGAGGTCATAATCGCCTTGCCGGCGCGTCCGTTCAACTCGCCGTGTACGGCGCAGGCTACGGAGCAACCGCAGACAACGACCACAAAATGATCGGGGGCGTCGCCGGACGTCTCGGCAACAACGGCTTCGGGAAAGGCCGCACGCAGTTTTGTCGTTACTGCGGTTCGGTCATACCGGGGGTTGCACCCTCCGCAATATTTGACGCGTATCCTTTTGGGCATGGAATGAGGCGGACCCGGATATGCGGCGCCCCTCCGCGGTCGGGAGGACCGGCCGCGGAGGGGCACGCCTCTACATCAGTTATTCAATACAGGCGATGGCCTTGGCAAGTTGCTTCTTCATTTCAATGTTTCCCTGACGGGAGATCACGATCCGCTGCGCCTGAGGAGACCCGGCGCCGTGCATGGACTCCGTGCGGTAGCCGACAGCCGCGGTCCCCAAGGTCAGATTTTCAATAAGGCGCAGGATTTTCAGTCTGGTCTCCGTCGGCACGGAAGCCACGCCCCGCAAATATTTTTCAATGTAGGGGCCGAGTTTCGGGTGACGTAGATCCTTTTCCGACGGCGCCGTGACCATGAGTCCGCCTGCGAGGTCTTCCGCCAGCCGGGTGATTTCATAGGGGAAACGGGTCACGTTCTGCTTGCAGACATTGGCCAGCAGCAAATCAATAAGGTAGTTGCCGGATTCGGTTTTGAAGCCTTCCGCGGAACAGGCGATACCGCTGGAATACAGGGTTTCGTTGAGATGGATCATCTCAATGATTTTGTCCTTCACATGGCTGGCCTTTTGCGCTCCGTTGTAATCCGCCGCCAGAGCGGCGGCGCCGATGAGCACATCGCCCACGCCGACCTTGCAACCGCCGTAGCTCTGGCGGTGATAGCCGGCAAAGCGCTCCACCAGCATTCCGGAAAAATCGGTTTCCCCATCCATAAAAATCCGGTTGTTGGGCACAAATACATTGTCAAAGATGGTTAAGGCTTCCATGCCTCCGTATTGACAGTTGCCCACGTCAAGGTTGGAGCCTTCCAGTTTCCTGGTGTCGCATGACTGGCGCCCGACAATCATGAACAGGTTTTCCGCATCCAGGGGCACCGCGAAGGATACGGCGTAGTCCTTGTCTTCGGGACCCATGGCGATGGTGGGCATGACAACGACCTGATGGGAGTTGCATATGCCGGTCTGATGCGCTTTGGCTCCGCGCACGACGATGCCGTCCTTGCGCCGCTCCACAACATGCAGGTAGAGATCCGGATCCGCCTGCTTGCCGGGGGAAAGGCCGCGATCCCCCTTGGGATCGGTCATGGCGCCGTCCACGGTCCAGTCCTTCTCCTGGGCTTCTTTCAAAAATTCGAGGAAGTTCTGGTGATACTTGGTACCGTGCTTTTTATCACATTCAAAGGTGGTGCTGAATAGGGAGTTGAAGGCATCAAGGCCGACGCAACGCTGAAAACAGGAGGCTGTTTTTTGCCCGCACAGGCGTTGCATTTTTACTTTTTTTACCAGATCCTCAGCACTGTGGTGAATATGTGTAAACCGATTGATTTTTTTTCCTGTGACATGCGACTTCACAGTCATCAGGTCTTCATATTCAGGACTGTGCGCCAGATCGTATGTCGCTTTTACCGAATTCAGCGAAGGACGCAAAATCGGATTATCAGCTGCACTGGAAATTTGTTCGCCGAACATGAATATCTTCATATTCATCCTACGGATACTTTCGACATATTGATCTCCGGTCATCATAGCCATGGTGATACCTCTCCGTTATTGAAATGGTTGTTGCTTTGCCGGTCGGCAAGTTGATTATTCATAAAATGCAGGAGCCTGTTTGTATTCTTTCCAGGCCAGAGGATCGTGGCCGGCAACGATGCGGGCGCCTTCCTCATCCCGAAGGTGGCGGATTCTCTGCATGGTCCGCTCACAGTCGCCGAAGTTCCAAGCCAAGCCGGGCAGCAGATTCTTTTCAATATTTTCGTCCGTATAGCAGGAATCCGCGGCAAAAAACAATTTTCCGGTCTTGGGCAGGTTGACCATCAGAGACTGGTGGCCGGGGGTATGGCCGGGGGTAAAGTAGGTGACAATGCTGCCGTCTCCGAAGAGATCAAATTTGTCGTCTTCCCACCCGTGCAGGAACAACCAGTCCAACGGCTTGTCGAAGTCTTTGCGGATATAGGCCCCGCGCATAAAGGAATCAGGGGTGAGGGCATAGTGCATTTCATCCCGCTGCACGATGTATTTGGCATTGGGGAACTGACCCACGCCGCCGGCATGGTCGAGATGCAGATGGGAAAGAATCACATAACGGATGTCGTCGGGGCTGATGCCCACGCTGCGCACGGCGTTGACGCACCACTGTTCCTTGGTCATCTCGGGATCATAGGCGGCGAGAATCGCGCCCCAGTGCTCCTCCTTGCGGTCCACCACCTCAAGTGCGTTGCCGGTGTCGAAAAGGACCTTGCCCTTGGGGTGATCAATGAGCACGAAGGGAACGGGCACGTTGAATTCCTTCCCAACGTCCACGGCAAAGGTGAAAAAGTGTTTGTAGCTGCGCAGGATGCCGCATTCGAAAAGGTACAGCTTCATGTTCTGCCTCTCATTCGGTAAAAGGTTGCCGTCATGCTCCTCCCGGCCGGTCGGTTGCTCCGGGGGTCGCCCTTGTTCCGTGAAGGATTGCCGGAGTCACAACCGCCGGCCGTGAATCTCGCAGGCCTGTCGGATTTACAACCGCCATCCGTAAATCTCGAAAGCTTCCTGCTTCAGGCCTTCGCGGAATTCCGGCGCGGCGACGGCGACGAGCGCGCGCGCCCGGTTCACGTTGTGCTTGCCTTTCAGTTCCGCTACGCCGTATTCCGTTACGATGGTGTCCACGTCATGCCGCGAGGTCGTAACCGGCTGGCCGAGAGCAAAGGCGCCGCAGATGCGGGAGATTTTGCCCTTGGACGCTGTAGCGGGCATGGCGATGATGCTGCGGCCGCCCTTGGAAAAGCGGGCTCCTCGGACGAAATCCACCTGTCCTCCCACGCCGGAGAACTGCTTGGGGCCCATGCTGTCCGCGGCCACCTGCCCCAGAAGGTCCACAGAGAGCGCGGAATTGATGGATATGAGGTTGTCGTTCTGCCCGATGACGCGCGGATCATTGACGTAATCAACGGGATATCCCTCAAGCATCGGGTTGTGGTCCATCCATTTATAGAACTTTTTGCTGCCCATGGCGAAGGCGATGACAATCTTGCCCGGATGCAGCGTCTTGCGCTTGCAGTTAATCACGCCCTTCTCCACAAGGGCCATGGCTCCGTCGGAAATCATTTCGGAATGGATGCCCAGATCCTTTTTGTCGCCCAAGGAGTGCAGCACGGCATCAGGAATGGCGCCGATGCCGAGTTGCAGACAGGCTCCGTCCGCGATGAGTTCCACGATATGGCGGCCGATAGTGGATTCCACTTCGCCGATGACGGGCGGGCTGAGCTCCAGAAGAGGTTCCTCGGAGCGGACGAAAATATCCACCTCCTTGGCGTCCAGAAGCGCGCCGCCCCCGATATACGGCATATGCGGATTGATTTCGGCGATGGTCAGACCGGCGCTGAGGGCGGCCTGCCTGGTATAGTCCACGGAAACCCCGAGGCTGACTCTGCCCTGGTCGTCCGGCGGCGATACGGTAATCAGGGCGACATCCACGGGAAGGATCCCTTCCCGGAACAGGTCGGGAATCTGCATGAAAAAGGTGGGAGTGTAGTCGGCTCGGCCCTCCGCGACGGCGGCGCGCGTGCCGCCGCTCAGATACAGGCCGTTGAACCGGAAATTTTCCCGGTATTCGGGTTTACAGTACGGGCTGTCGTTGAGCGCCACCATGTGCACAATCTCCACATCGCGGAGAGACGGGCCTGCGGCGACCAATGCCTTGACAAGGGACTCCGGCGACCCCGCCGCGTGGGCGAATACCACGCGGTCTCCGGATTTCACAGACTGAACGGCTTTTTCCGGAGTGACGGTGTTGCGGGCGATATGCTGCTGCCAATCCATAGGCACCTCCTGTGGGGTAAAAAGTGCGGACAAGATACGCATGTCCAGCAACAAACGTGCCTGAGCGTTTTGTGGCGCAATCGGTTAAAATTCAGGGAGTAATGGGTATTGGAGAAGGCTTTACGGACACACTCGCGTTTCAAAAATGAAATAGACGCTCAGCCGGCAGGTGAAAACCCACATAGCAGCGTAAGGTAAAAAGGTCTTTCAAAAGTGAAGCAAGTTTCATATACGGTGCAAACTGCAGCCGCCCGGAACAGTCTGTTGTTAACCCGTGAAAAAGCAAATACGGGTGTACTCCGGCGCGTTCATGAGGCATCGTATTTCTTTTTGCGCCGCAAAAAAGTGGCGGGGTCCATACGCAGGCCGGCGGCGGCCCTGCGAATGTTGCCGTGTACCGCATAGGCCTGCCGGATATACTCACGTTCCACGCGCATGAGAATTTCTTTAAGGTCGACTGCGTTCTTCGGGCCGGGCCGGAATCTACACTCCGGGTCCAGGGGATTGTCCGGCATAAGGGCCAAATCCTGCTGCTGAATGCAATCGCCCGTGCTCAGTACAATGGCCCGCTCCACCACATTGCGGAGCTCGCGCACATTGCCCGGCCAGTTGTAGCGTTGCAGCGCCATAACGGCAAATTGAGAAAACTTTTTCCGCAACCGATACTTGCGGTTGAATTCTGCCAGAAACGTTTCCGCCAGGGGAGCGATGTCCCCCGGTCTCTCCCGCAACGCCGGGATGCGGAGGGGAAAGGCGCTGAGCCGGTAGTAGAGATCGCTGCGGAACGCCGTGTTTTGTGACAGCTTGCCGATATCCAGGTTTGTGGCGGCTATGACGCGCACATCCAGCTTGCGCGGAGCGGAAGCCCCGACGGGGTGCGCCTCGTGCTCCTGCAAGAGACGCAGGAGTTTGCCCTGCACGCTTATCGGCAAGTCACCCACTTCATCCAGAAAAAGGGTGCCTTTATCGGCGAGTTCCGCAAGACCCGGCTTGCCGCCTTTTTTAGCGCCTGTGAACGAGCCTTCGACATAGCCGAACAGTTCGCTTTCCACCAGATTGTCCGGGATGGCGCTGCAGTTGACCGTGATGAGCTTGCCCTGTCTGCGGGGGCTGTTCCGATGGATGTAAGCGGCCAGCAGCCCCTTGCCGACTCCCGTCTCACCCAGCAGCAGTACCGTAGTGTCCTGCCGGGCTACTTTGCGCGCCAGAAGCAGGACTTCCAGCATGACGTCGTCAACAGCCGTGATGTCTCCGCCGCCGATAATCTGCTCCCGGAGTACCGCAATCTCGGAAAGTCGTTGCCTGATCCGCTCCTTTTCTCCGTTCAACTCGTGGCGCAGATTGTAGATATCGCTTATGTTCCGTACATTGGTCACCACCATAACGATGTTGCCGCGCTCGTCAAACTTGGGAGTACTGGTGATGACGGCTTGTCTGCCGGTGTTGAACGACTGTTCCAGCGTGACCGATTTTCTTTTTTCCAGGACCAGAAGGGTGCCGGAAGCCGATATGATACCGGACGCCACAAGGTCGCGCATGTTCCCGCCCAGCACCTCGCTGCGTCTCAGCCCTGAAATGGTTTCGTAGGAAGAATTGACTTTGATGGTATCGGCATTGCCGTCGGTGATGTAAATGCCGTCGTAAGAACTTTCCAGCACTGCATTCAGATACCCGGACTCGTCTTCCAAGCTGCCGGGCATCCGGTTGCCGAGGTGTCCGGTACGGCCGTTTTTTCGGTTCGCCATGGCCACGTCTCCGGAGCATTGTACCTTTGGGATTACCTGCCGTACCGTCGGCATCATCAATTATACAAC
>JAITDR010000036.1 GCA_031282465.1 Desulfovibrio sp. | reverse complement strand
GCCACGGCCATGCTCATTCCCCAGGCGTGGGGCGACAAATACCCCATGGGACCGGACCTGCGCGGATTTTTCGAGTTTCATGCCGGTCTTATGGAGCCTTGGGACGGCCCGGCCGCCGTGGTGTTCACCGACGGTTTCCGGGTAGGGGCCTGCCTGGACCGCAACGGCCTGCGCCCGGCCCGCTATGTCAGGACCGACGACGGCCTGCTGGTGCTGGCCTCGGAAGCCGGCGTGCTGGATATCCCCCCGGACCGGGTGGTGATGAAGGGTGCCTTGCGCCCCGGTCAGATGCTCCTGGCCGACCTTGTGTCCGGCCGGCTGATTGAAAACGTGGAACTGAAAGGACGCCTGGCCCGGCGGCAGCCCTACCGCCGCTGGGTGCAGGAAAACCGCGTGGACATCCCCGGCTTTTTCACCGTGGATACCGAGTTTACCCAAAGCGTCCGCGGTCTGGCTTTCCTGCAAAGCCTGTTCGGCTACGACCGCGACGACCCGGACATCCTCCTGGGCCCCATGGCCGAAAAAGGTGTGGAACCCGTCGGCTCCATGGGCGCGGACATCCCGCTTTCCGTGCTGGACAGGCGTCCCCGCTCCCTGTTTTCCTATTTTCGCCAGCAGTTCGCGCAAATCACCAATCCGCCCATAGACCCGATCCGCGAAGCCCTGGTCATGTCCCAGATGACCTTTATCGGCTACCAACCCAATATTCTGGCCGAAGAACCGCGTCAGGCCCACCTGATCAAACTGCGTTACCCCGTATTGTCCAACGGCGATTTGCGCCGTTTGCGCGAACAGCACACGGAAGGCTTCGCCTGCCGCACCGTGGAAAGCCTGTTCAGCCCCGACCCGGGCAAAAAACCCGGTCTGGCTCTGGCCGACGCCCTGAGCCGCCTGGAGCGGGAATGCGCCGAGGCCGTGCGGGAAGGGGCGGGCATCATCGTGCTTTCCGACCGCAAGGCCGATGCGGCCCATCCGCCCGTGCCCGCCATGCTGGCCGTAGCCGCCGCGACCCGCGCCTTGCGCGAGAGCGGCAGCGTGCGCGTCGGCCTTATCTGCGAAAGCGGTGAAGCCCGCGAAGGCACGCACATGGCCATGCTGCTCGGCCTCGGGGCGTCAGCGGTCAACCCCTGGCTGGCCTTTGAAACCGTCGGCACTATGGCCGCGCGCGGCGCGCTGCCCGGCCTGACCCCCGCCGGAGCCGTCGAAAACTACGTCAATGCCCTGTGCTCCGCCCTGCGCAAAATCATATCGAAAATGGGCATCTCCACGCTGCGCAGTTATCGGGGAGCCTGTATCTTTGAGGCCGTGGGATTGGGCGAAGCCCTCGTCAACACCTATTTCCCCTTTGTTTCCTCGCGTGTCGGCGGCGTGGGACTGGACCACATCGAGCGTGACGCCCTGCGCAGGCGCGACGCCGCCCGTGAAATACAGGACAGGGAAGGGGCCGCGTCCCCGGCCTTCGATACGCCCGGCGGGGACGACCCCACACCGGGCAGGCCGGAAAACATCCTGCCCGTCGGCGGCGCTTACCGTTACCGCCGGGACGGGGAAGGGCACCTCTGGACCCCGGAAAGCATAACCCTGCTTCAGCGCGCCGTGCGCACCGACGACCGCGACGCTTACAAGGCCTACGCCGCCCTGATAAACTCGCCGCCCGGGCAGCCCTTTACCCTGCGCCACCTGCTGCGTTTCGTCCCCGATCCCGCCCGCCCCCCCCTGCCCGTGGACGAGGTGGAACCCGTGGAAGACATTATGCGCCGCTTCGTGACCGGGGCCATGTCCTTCGGCTCCCTGTCCAAGGAGGCGCACGAAACCATGGCCCTGGCCATGAACGGCATCGGCGCGCGCTCCAACAGCGGCGAAGGCGGCGAAGACAGCGCCCGCTATAAGCCCCTGCCCGACGGCCGCTCGGTGCGTTCCGCAATCAAGCAGGTGGCCAGCGGCCGCTTCGGCGTTACGTTGGAATATCTGGTCAATGCCGATGAACTGCAAATCAAGATTGCCCAAGGGGCCAAACCCGGCGAGGGCGGGCATCTGCCGGGGCACAAAGTGAACGGGGAGATAGCCAGGGTGCGCAATGCCACGCCGGGCCTCAGCCTGATTTCTCCGCCGCCGCACCATGACATCTATTCCATAGAAGACATCGCCCAGCTCATTTACGACCTGCGCCAGGCCAACGACGCCGCGAGGGTTTCCGTAAAACTGGTTTCCGAAACCGGCGTGGGCACCATAGCCGCCGGCGCCGCCAAGGGCATGGCCGACACCGTCCTGATTTCCGGGTTCGACGGCGGCACGGGGGCCGCCCCTCTGTCCTCGATCATGTATGCCGGTTGTCCCTGGGAAATCGGTCTGTCCGAAACGCAGCAAACCCTGGTGCTCAACAACCTGCGCGGCAGGGTCCGCCTGCAGGTGGACGGGCAGCTCAAAACCGGGCGCGACGTGGCCGTCGCCTGTCTGCTGGGCGCCGATGAATTCGGTTTCGCCACGGCCGTGCTGGTGAGCATGGGCTGCATCATGATGCGCAAATGTCACACCAACGGCTGCCCGGTCGGCGTGGCCACCCAGGACCCGGCCATGCGCGCACGGTTCGCAGGCAAACCGGAGCATGTAGTCGCCTTTTTCCGCTTTGTGGCCTCGGAGGTGCGGGAAATCGCGGCCGAACTCGGTTTCAGGACTCTGGCCGACATGACCGGCCGCGTGGAACGCCTGCGGCTTCAGGCGGACCCCGACCTGCCCTGGACCCGGCGTCTTGATTTCTCCGATTTGCTGCGCAGCACCGGCTCGGACGTCCTGCGTTGCACCCGCCCGCCCCACGCCGTTGCGCCGGCGGGCAAGGGGCTCGACGACGAGATTCTGTCCTTGCCGGAGGCAACGTTCAACGCAGGAACCCGGTTGGAGCTTTCGCGCCCCGTGCGCAACACCGACCGCACCGTGGGCGCCAAGATTTCCTCGCGTATCGTCCGGGCGCACGGCGCGGCCGGCCTGCCCGACGACAGCGTCGTGCTGAACCTGGAAGGTTCGGCCGGACAATCTTTCGGGGCCTTTGCCGCCAAAGGGCTGACCCTGCGACTGCGCGGGGAGGCCAACGACTACGTGGGCAAAGGGCTTTCCGGCGGTCGCATCATCATCACCCTGCAGGAAAACGTCGCGCCCTCCTTTGCGTCTCACCGCAACATTATCGCAGGCAACGTCGCTCTGTACGGCGCGACGAGCGGCGAGCTGTTCCTGCGCGGGCGGGCGGGCGAACGATTCGCCGTGCGCAACAGCGGAGCCGTTGCCGTGGTCGAAGGCGTCGGCGATCACGGCTGCGAATACATGACCGGCGGGCTTGTCGCCGTTCTCGGGCTGACGGGCGTCAATTTCGCCGCGGGCATGTCGGGCGGACTGGCCTATGTCTACGACCTGGACGGGCTTTTCGACAGCCGCTGCAATCTGGAAATGGTGGACCTGGACCTGCTTTCCCCCGCCGACGAGGCGAATCTGCGCACTCTCATCGAGCGCCACGCCGCCTATACGGGCAGCCCTCGGGCACGAGACCTGCTCAATGACTGGCACACGGAAAAAGGACGCTTCGTCAAGGTCTTCCCCATGGAATACCGAAGAGTGCTGGGCGAAATGTCGCAGGCCGACGCCGCGACGCCGCGCAGGGAAGCCGGCCCGGTCTAGGGCATTTCAATAAGGAAGTTCAGATGAGCAGCTATAGGCCGATTCTGGAACGCGTATACGATTTCAAGCCTGTGGAACTGCCGCCGTTGCGGCAGGAACTGGAACGGGAACTGCGGCGTTGCCAGGACTGCGGCGTGCCCTTTTGCCATGCCTCGGGTTGCCCGTTGCTCAACGCGGTGCCGGAAATCAACGCCGCGGCATTGAGCGGACGCTTGCGCACGGCGCTCGGCGTGCTTCTGGCCACCTCGCCTTTTCCGGAATTTACGGCCCGCGTCTGTCCCGCCCTGTGCGAAGGCTCCTGTGTGCAGGGACTGCACACTGCGCCGGTCCCCTGCCGGCAGATTGAGTATGCGGTGATTGAAGGCGGTTTTGCAGCGGGTCTTGTCCATGCCCATATCCCGGCGCAACGGACCGGGCTGCGGGCGGCCGTGGTCGGCTCCGGCCCGGCGGGCTTGGCTGCGGCCTGGCGTCTGAATCGCGCCGGGGCTGCGGTCACGGTCTACGAAAAAAATGCCCGGCCCGGCGGCTTCCTGCGTTACGGCATACCGGATTTCAAACTGGAAAAGAGCGTGATTGACCGCCGTGTCCGCCTGTTGCAGGAAGAAGGCATTGTCTTTGAATGCGGGGTGGAGGCCGGTGCGGACATTTCCAGCCGGCTGCTGGGCGAACGGCACGATGTGCTGATTCTGGCCGTGGGCACCGGCAAAAAACGCGACCTGTCCGTTCCCGGCCGCGACGCGGCGGGCATACACTTTGCCGTGGATTACCTGACCGCGCAGAACAAGCTGAACGGCGGGGAGATCGCGGGCCTGCCTGCGGACTGCGATGCGGCGGGCAAGCGGGTGCTGGTCATCGGCGGCGGCGATACCGGCTCGGACTGCGTGGGCACGGCGTGGCGACAGGGTGCGCTTTCGGTCTGCCAGACGGAAATCATGCCCAAGCCGCCCGAAGGCCGCGCGCCGGGAAACCCCTGGCCGCAGTGGCCTCGCATTTTGCGGACATCCAGCAGCCACGAGGAGGGAGGTGAACGGCGCTGGAACATCGGCACGCTTTCGTTTGCAACCGCGCCCGACGAAGCGGGCAGGCGGGAGCGCGTAAGCGCGGCGAACTGCGCGGAAGTATCCTGGGAAAGCGGTTCCCCGGTTCCCGTGCCCGGTACGGAATTTTCGTTGCCTGCGGATCTCGTGTTGCTGGCCATGGGGTTTACCGGGGCGGAAGACGGGGCGCTGACGCAGGCGTCGGGTTGCGCGCCGGACCGCTCCGGACGTCTGCCGCGCGCGTGCGCGTTGCCGGGCGGTCCGAAAGTGTACGCCTGCGGCGATGCCGCCCTCGGTCCTTCGCTGGTCGTGCGGGCCATAGACGACGGCCTGCGCACGGCCGAACGCGTTTTATCCGAAGCAAACGCCGGTTGATTCGCTGCTGTGTCCCGAACTCTGCCGGGAACATCGGGGCAAATGTCCGAGACGGTCGGCCTCTCCGTATTTCCTTAAAGGCAGCTTGCTGTAGGTAAAACAGCCTGAAAAAAGATAAAAATACCTTGACAAAAACTCCGGAGGGGTGGATGAGAAGTATATTTTACTTTTCGCCGGCGAAAAATCCATGCTTTGAAAGGCTTTTAGGAAAACATGGCATTTCTGGAAGAACAATTAACGTGGAGACGAGAAGGTGAGTAAAGATGATTTGCTGAAGGCATTCAATTATTTGGCAGACATTTCTCATGGTAACCCTTTATTTCCCGAGACGAAAAAAAAATCGGCCGACAGCAGAGAGCAACTTTCCGGCGGTGACGTTTTTGAAACTCAATACAGTGATCTGGAGGTGGTAGCGGAAAATCTCTCAAAAAATACTCAGAAGGGACGGTTGAATGACATACCTTACTGATTTTACTGACGAGAATGACGCCTTTGACAAAACACGGCGGGAATTTCCCGCCGAATTACCGATAGAATCAGCAAACGAATGGCAGAATGCACTAACGCACATTGCCGGAGCGTTCTTGTTGCCGAGTTCAGAACATAATGATGCTGTTACAAAAAGCACTGCTCACATGCGTAGGGCTCATCTTGATTATCTTAAAGTTTATGTTTTTGACATTTATAGGCAGCTCTGCGGGATCAAAAGTACAGCAATAGGCGAATGCATGAGCGCGATAGCACACGCAAGGATTCTTGAGTTTGGATCTGTAGGTGGAAAGCATAAAGGGACAGTGAATACTCCACCTGCTGAAGCAGGTGGCATCGTATAACAGCTAAAGCTGGCGAGATCGGCTTCGCCGATTACTCTCATGGCTGACAACTTTACCACGGACGGTATGCTCCAGCGGGTGCCTCTACCAAAAGAAAAGAAGAAATGCTGAAGCTGCCAGCTAAAGC
>JAITDR010000271.1 GCA_031282465.1 Desulfovibrio sp. | reverse complement strand
ATATCTTGAATTTTCATAACTAATATCTTCTACTGTTTCATAATATATTTGAGGATTTTTTATATCTATACATTGAATAAAATTACATTCGTTACATTTAAACAGTTTTCCAGTAACGCCATAATTAAAATCTGTTATAGTGAACATTTTTTCTATATTGCCTGTAATATTATTATTTTTATATAATATTAAATTATTAGATTCACATATCTTACATTTTGACATATTTATCTCTCCAGATAACTATACATTAAATATCTATTCTATCTTTATAAAAAAATTACTCTATATATATAATTTTTGCCCCTTCATCCTCGAATTTGAACGGAACATGTACCAATTTCTCGAGTTCTTTTCGTACATTGTCCTGTTGTTCCGGTTCCGCGAAAAGAAGCAGAAATCCGCCTCCGCCCGCACCGAGCAGCTTGCCGCCTACGGCCCCCGCCTTGCGCGCCCGCGCGTAGACGGCATCAATGGCGTCGTTGCTGATTTTTTCGGAAAGCCCGCGCTTTATCATCCATGTGTCGTGCAGAAGTTCCCCGAAACAACGCAGGTCCGTGTCGGAAACCAGAATTTCCACACCCTGGTCCACCATTTCACGCATCGCTGTAAGTTGCCGTTCGTTGACGGCCATCTTGTCGAGTTGCTCCCCGGCGATGTTGGAGGCGATGCGGGAAAAACCCGTGAAAAAGAGCATAAGGCGCGCGGCCAGCGCTTCCTTGCGTCCGGGTGGCAAAATCAGCGGTTCTACGCGAAAATCGCCGTCGCGCAGGAAACGGATGATGTTCAGCCCGCCGTATGCCGCCGCTACTTGGTCCTGAGAACCGACATTCTCCGCGAGAACCTCCTGTTCGTAGCGTATGGCCTCCTCAGCCAGCTTGCGGGGCGACACGCGTCTGCCCGACAGACCGTGCACGGCGTTCAGCAGGCCGACCATAAACGAGGAACTAGACCCTAGGCCGGAACGGGCGGGCAAATCATCATCGCAATGAATTTCCATCCCCTGCCCGCAGGCGTAATCATGCAACACGGCCCGGACGGCGGGATGCTCGATCTCCGAGGGACTGGATACCCTTTCCAGTTTGGAATAGGCGATACGGTACTTGTGGTCGAAGAACGGCGGCAGTTTGCGGCAGGTGATATAGCAGTACTTGTCGAATGTCGTGGAAAGTACCGCGCCGCCGTGTTTCTCCACCCAGGCCGGATAATCGGTGCCGCCGCCGAAGAAGGAAATACGGAAGGGTGTGCGCGCAATAATCATGGATGCGCCTTCCCGCGTACTTCCGACGCCGTCAAACGCAGCATGTCCGCCGCCGCATCCGTATCCGGCTCAGCCCACAGGCAGCCGGGCACGGTATAGTTTCCCAGAGGATCATCTACAGGGATCAATGTATACGGTACCGGCATACACTGCGCTTGCCGGTGTTCGTCCCGCATGATGTCCATATTGCCGGACCACCCGGTTGCAATCACGGGCAGGCCGTGCAGCAGGGCTTCCTGTATGGTCAGGCCGTATCCTTCAGCGCGATGCAGTGAAAGATAGACATCCGCCTCGGCGTAAAGGTCGGCCATGCCCTGCTCCGTAAGATGTCCGAGGCAAAAACGCATGTTCGGAGCGTCGGCGGCATCCGTCAGCAACCCGAAAGCTTCCGGACAGCGGTGCGCATCGGTGACTTTCAACAGGAGCCGCGCCTCCGGAGAATCGCCGAAGGCTTTTTTGAATGCCGCGACAACGGCAAGCGGATTCTTGCGGTAAAAGTTGCCCGTGCAGTCAAAGCAGAACAAGACGGTAAACGGACGGTCACAGGCGCGCCCCGGCAAGACCGGCAACGCGGCGTGAGGATGCACGGTGACGGGTTTGTCCGTTTTCCGGCGCACAGCGTCGGCCGTAAACGCGCTCGGAACGTAAATTTCGTCCGCAAACGCAAGGCAACGGGTCCAGAAATGCGGAATTTCCTCCCATTCCCAAGCCCAATAGGCAACAAGACGTTTGCCGGGCATGAGCCTGCGCGCAAACCACAAAATCACCATGTAGGCCGAGGGATTGGCGTGAATGACGATGCTGCCCGCACCTTTGCCGGCGGCAAAGGCCGCGCTGGGCGGCGTCGCTTCCGTAAACAGGGAAGGCTCGGGCGTCACCGGCAGCATAAAGGTCACGTCGACGGCGTGGACAACGACGCCTTTTGCCTTCATTTCCCGATAAAAAAGCCGCGCCCCCTGTCCGAGACCCGTCGCCGCCGTGAAAAATCCGACGACCCAGCAGGGAGCGGAAGCCGGACCGGTTGCCTTGCCGCCGTCCGCGCAACGTGTATCCGCGCTGTCACGCGCGGCGGCCGCACAATACATCCGCAAAAGGAAGCGGAACAATTCCACCGCGACGCGGGAGCGCTGCGGCACCGGCAACCGGTACCAAACGAAGCGGAGCAACGAGCGCAGGGTCACGGCGTCGATTCCACCCTGCACGGAAAACGCGTCGGCTTCGTCATCGCCATTCCCTCAACACCACAGCCGCCCGGCCGCTCGGCGTCGTGCCGGAACTGACCAGATGCATGGGTTCTGCTTCCGCTTGGGCGGCGATCATAAGAGCAAAGGATGACGTCTTCAGACCGGCCCCGAACGAATCGGCCGGCCCGGCCAGAGCGCGGACATGTCTGCCGTGCAGAGGGAGTTCAAGGAACCCGCTCTGCGCGGCGGCCTCGCGCAGTTCGTCGAGATCGGCCTCAAGATTGCCGGACGCGATACGCGCCGCGATATCCCACCACGAAACGGCGCTGACGTAGACTTCGGTGTCCTCTGCCAGCAAAACATCGCTGATGTTTTCCACAAGGGGATCGCCCGCAAGGGCGCGGAGCAGAATATTGGTGTCGAGCAACACGCGCATCAGGCCGGTCCTCCGACTTGACGGTCCAGGTCTTCAGGCAGGGTGAGTTTACCGGCGAGAAGACCGATGCGTTTGGACCGCAATATCATTGAGGCCGGAACCAGCGCGACCACAGGTTTGCTGTAACGTTCGATGAACACCTGCTCGCCCTCAAGGGCGCGCTTGATCATCTCGGAGAGTATGCCTTTCGCTTTGTGAGTCGGGACTATCAGCATGATGCCGCCCTCCTGCGCGTCAGGGACGCCGCCCGGACAATACCCGAAACGGTCTGGAGGGTGCGGCGTACAATGCCGCTCGGAAGACAGGGAATTTCGCGCCGAAAAGCGCGGCTGAAACACGAAAATCCCCGGCGGCTTTTCGACGGGGGTGTGTGAGAATGCCCGCGCAGAGCCGGGGAAAAATTAAGAAGCTTGGGCTGTGAAGATGTGTGTGTGTGTGTGTGTGTGTGTGTGTGTGTGTGTGTGTGTGTGCAATAACCGTGCCGGATTCATAACTTTTCCCGTATTTTTCCTGAAAAGTTTTCGTTGTCGGTCTAACTTTTACAATTCATCCTATCCTATTGTCAAGTCCAAAATTATTGTCCATAAAAATTTCAAAATTTATGTAAGGAAATATCCGGCAATAGTATGATCTTGGGCTTCATTTTTTTCTTACGAAAAACGTCCGAAAAGCCGACGGCTTCAGCCGGATGCCCGACCGGCATCGGGCGCGACTCCACGAAAAACTCTTGCCGTATCTTGCAAAATCGGGGGATCTGCGTTACTTTTTAAGGAAGTAGCAAGCCGCATAGAAAAGAAACCGCTGTCGCCGAAAAACGACTTCATATTTCATAAAATTTTGCCGAAGGGCATCCTGTTTTGGAGCTTTCCAAGATGCGCAATACAGATGAACTTGCGGACTAATGAGCCGGCATTCGACATTTCGTTGATGGATGTGTAGAGAAGAAAAAAAGGA
>JAITDR010000231.1 GCA_031282465.1 Desulfovibrio sp. | reverse complement strand
ATGGGCGCGGCGGACGAACACGCGGCGGGCAAACTCATGGGACTGTGCATGACGGCCACCATACTCGCCGGCCTGCTCATGGGCATCAATCCCGTGGATCAACCCGCGGTGGAACTGGGCAAACGTCTCGCGAACGCCCGCCTGGGCGCGCCCGGTCTGCCGGAAGAACATCGGGAGCTGGAGGCTTTTACCGCCGCCGCAGGCGACCCCGCATCCCGGCAACAATTTTAGGGCGGATTACCATTGATTTTGTGCGCCTCCGGCAGCCGGGGCTCCGCCCCGGACCCTCGGCCTGAGCAGGCGCAAGGCCGAACATTAAAACATTGCAATATGATATATGCCTCCGGAGTCCGGGGGGAATGATTCCCCCTGCACCCCTCATATGTGGATACACACGCAAAGTTGATATGCTCCAGCGCCGATGTTTCAATCCATATCCGGCTTCGGCCGCCGGAGGCATATAACGTGCGCATGGGTACAGCACAACAGGAAGCCCGACTACGGCAGATTGATGCGTTGCAGAGCAATCTTGCCGGTTATCGCCCCTATGAAGGCGATATGCTTGTGCAACTCCGTAAATATTACCGGCTCGGCCTGACCTGGACGAGCAATGCCGTAGAGGGCTCTTCCTACACGGAATCCGAAACCAAAATTCTTCTGGAAGACGGCATCACCGTCGCCGGTAAAACCCTGCGCGAAACCATGGCTGCCTTGGGCCACGCCAAGGCTTACGACTATATGTTCACGCTGACGGGTAAAAAAGGCATCACCGAACGGGATGTCCTGACGATGCACGCGATGCTTGAGGGCGGCATGGAGACCGGAACAGCCGGGAAATACAGGACGACAGCGGTTTTAGTTACCGGCACCGCCTTCAGGTTTCCTTCCGCCGCGGAAGTTCCCGACTTGATGCGGACCCTGTTCGAGCGGACCATACCGGGTTTTGTTTCACTTCATCCCGTGCTTCAGTCCGCAAAAATCCACAAGGAAATCGTCACGATTCATCCGTTCAGCGACGGCAACGGCCGGGCGGCCCGCCTTGCCATGAACACCGTACTCATCCAACACGGCTACATGCCGGTGCAGATTGCTCCCGTCATCCGGCAGGAATATATTGATTCATTGCGCCGTGCGCAGATACAGGGCGACGATGCGGATTTTATCGGGCTGATTTTGCGGCAGGAAATCGAATCACAGAAAGAAATCTTGCGTCTCATCGCGGAGTAAAAATTCTTCTGCCCGAAATCATAATGCAGAACAAGGGAATTACTCCCTTGTCCGCAGTCGGACGAGCGTTGCGCGAAGCGGGCATGACCTGTGCCGGACATGCCCGCTTCGCGCGCAATATCCTTGAGAATTCTCGTCTACAAGCTTTCTTTCAGCGCCTTGCCCGGTGTGAATTTGACAGCCTTGGACGCAGGTATAGCAATCTCCTTGCCGGTGCGGGGGTTGCGTCCCGTCCGCGCCTTGCGCTCTACTACCTTGAAGCTGCCGAAGCCGGATACGGCAACGGAATCACCTTTTTTCAAGGTGTCCGACAGAATTTTGAAAAGTCCTTCGTAGGCGGCTTCAGCCTGGGCGTTGGTCGCAAGATTGGCTTTTTCTTTCAGAGTCTTAACGAGTTCGGCCTTGGTCATGGTTTCCTCCCGACAGCGTTTACATGTGATGAATAATCCGGCAGCAATACATGTAGAGGCTGGTACACCGGCAGGGCGAGCGATGTCAAGCGCTGCGGCGGAGATAACGCAATTTTTTTCGCTGCGGCGGCGAAAGCCTCCCGTCGGTTCGGGTCGACCCCGCCGGGGTTTGGGGCGAAGCCCCGATTGTTCAGTATTTCCTGAGGTTTTTTCTTGACTTTTTTGAGGTATAATCTTACCGTCAAGCTGGAATACGACAGATAACCGTTTATGTCCGTGTTTGTGCGCATGAAGGAGCCGGCTATGTCCATCACGAAAACTTTTCTCAAAAACCGCGCGGCATGCAAGGTCAAGTTTCGTTTGACGCCGGAGGAGGTTCCGGACGCGAAGGAAGTCTACCTGGTCGGGAATTTCAACGAGTGGAGCGACACGTCCCATCCGATGAAACGGGCGAAAGACGGCAGCTTTACTCTGGAAATAGAACTGCCGCAGGGCCAGGACTACAAGTTTCGCTACCGCACGGGCGACAATGTCTGGCTGAACGATGCCCAGGCCGATGCGTACGTGCCCTGCGAATATGCCTCGGCGGACAATTTTCTGGTCAAAGTCTGAGCCGGCACGGACTCAGCCGGGGCCGGGCGCCGCGTCGGGCCTGCCCGAAGGCGCAACACGCGCCCTCAGGTCCGCGAAAAAACGCGCGATTATCGCATCGGACACAAGCATCCCGGTACGCGTCAGGAAAAAATATCCCTTGCGCATACCCGCCAGTCCCTCCCGGCGCAACAGCGCAATCAGGGCGGAAAAGTCGGCAGGAAACGAACGGCCGGACGCCCGCCGCCATTCCGCAAAAGATAACCCGACAGTAGTGCGCAGGCGCAACATAAGCATTTCTTCCAGCCGCGTTACCCCATCCAGATGCTCGCAGGGCGGATCGACGCCGCGCGCGGTCGCGGCAAACCATTCCGCAAGGTCGGCGGGATTCGTAAAACGCCGGTTTCCCAGGGTTGACGTCGCGGAAGGACCAAGCCCCAGATACTCCCTGCCTTGCCAGTAGCCGAGGTTGTGCCTGCAGGCAAACCCCAGGCGCGCGAAATTGGAAACTTCATACTGTAAGAACCCCCGGCTCTCCAGATACTCCGCACCGGCCAGATACATGGAAGCCGACGCCTTTTCACCCGGCCGGACGAGTTCCCCCTTTTCCAAAGCCTCGGCCAGCGGCGTCCCCCGCTCAGGCGTCAGTTCGTAAGCGGAAATGTGGTCGGGCTGCAGGTCCGCGACATCTTTCAACAGCGCAAGCAGGCGCATCTGCGAAGGCGCCCTGCCTTCCCTGCCCGGCAACCCCCAAAGCACATCCAGATTGACGGAGGCAAACCCCGCCGCCCGCGCGACGTCCACGGCCGCCCGCGCGGCGCGCGACCCGTGAGCGCGGCCGAGCAGGGTCAACTCGGCGTCGTCCAGGCTCTGTACGCCGATGGACAGGCGGTTGACGCCCGCCTTGCGCGCCTCGCGCGGCAAATCCGACATCAGCAGCGATTCCGGGTTCGCCTCCAGGCTTATCTCCGCATCCGCCGCCACGTTGAAAGAACGGCGCGCCTCATCCAAAATGCCCGCCACTGCCCGGCCCGGCAACAGGCTCGGCGTGCCGCCGCCGAAAAAAATCGTTTCCACGGAAACGCGCCCGCACTGCGCCGCGCGCCTGCGCATCTCCCGCAACAACGCCGCAAGATACGACCTGAGCATCCCCTCCCCGGCC
>JAITDR010000151.1 GCA_031282465.1 Desulfovibrio sp. | reverse complement strand
TCATTCACGACCGCAAAGGAAAGCCCGGAAAGCGCACTGATTTCATGCAGCACGTCGAGGGCGATGCCCTGCCATTGCCGCTCCGTCGTGTTATAGAAGCTGAAGGGATAATTGTCGTATTCCACCGCAATGGGGATCTTCCGCTCATCACCGTGCGCGCGGACATAGGTATGTTCTTCCTCGTCGAGTTGAAGGAAGAATTTGTGTTTCCGGTATTCGTCTTCTCCCCGATTATACAACTCCGTCAGGTGGTAAACGGCGCCTTGATCCAGATACTTCTGCACTACGCCGATAACGGGAGCGAGTTCGGGGTCGGCGGTGGAAAGGGAAACCAGCGAGTAGATCGGTGGAAAGTATTCCTCCGCCGTGATGTCGGTGTAAACGTCAAAGGCCGCTTCGGCGGGACTTTCAGCGAAAATAGCGTCAACTGCTTTCTCGCGCAGCAGTGCCGCGGCCTCGCTGTAGTTCTTCACATAGGTGGCGGCAAAGGGTACTTCCGCGGCCTCGCGGAGAATGCCGGCGGTAGTGGCGCCCTGCAGGAACGCAAAGCGCAGCCGCTGCGGAGCCGTCTGTTCGGATAATTTCCCGCTGCCGGCAAGCCGGAAGTACTTGATGGACCGCTCGGCTATGGCGTCGGTCATGTAACAGGTTTTCCGGCGCTCGGGGGTTGCCGTCAATTCTCCTGTGAAATCAAGCTCACGGGAGTCCAGTCCCGCAATAAGCGCGTCCCATTCCACGATCTTCGGCGTAAAGGGCACGCCGAACAACTCGGACAGCCAGGCGCAGAACAGGCTGCTGAACCCGCCTATGGTCCCGTCGTCCCTGTGGAAGGACTCCGTTGTGAGGGTCATGGCGAGGGTGAAGCCGGCGCGGCGCTTTTTCAGGGCTTCTATGGCGACGATTTCTTCCGCGGTGACGCCGGGAATATCCATGTATGTGCGAAACACCGGGTACTCCGGCGGCGTCTTCGAGAGCGAGCAGTCCGGACGCAACCCGAGCAGCAGGCAGGCCAGGACAAAGATTGAAAAATATTTGGCGTTCATGATGGAACTCGTCATGCGGACGTTTCTGCATTCAGTCGCGGAATAACTCCTTAAATTTTCAATATTTTCTTGTACTTCGCCGCGCAGGTCCAGGTCGAGTTTACGCCGATGCCCGTTGGGGGTCTCCACACGTATAGGCTGGATTTTAGGTTCTGTATAGGCGACCAATTTACGCAAAAAGGATAATTTACCTGCACGACTTTGAGGTGGACCGGGGAGCGGCGGAAATTTTTGAGTCTCTCACACCTGAAATCACACATGCAGGCACATCATCCATGAAAAAAGAGGTTGCTGTTTTGCAGTAACCCCTTGAAATCTGGCGGAGAGGCAGGGATTTGAACCCTGGATACGCTTCCACGTATACACGATTTCCAGTCGTGCTCCTTCGGCCGCTCGGACACCTCTCCGCAGAACGGGAATAACGCACGGCATCAGAGAAGGCAAGCCGTTACGGCAACCGTTCCCTTATTCGGATAGTAAACAACAACCGCGAACACGCGGGTTTTTTTACCGGCCGCGACGGGAACGCGTTCCCGCCGCAACCGGCGGAAATCTTCTGTATCAAGCCTTACCTGAACAGCCGAGCACGTTTTTGATTTTATGCCGCACCATGCCTTTGACCGCTTCCCGCGCAGGTTTCAAGTATGCGCGCGGGTCGAAGTCCGCCGGATTTTCCTCAAAATACTTCCTGATGCTCGCCGTCATCGCCAGGCGGATGTCCGTGTCTATATTGATCTTGCACACGCCGAGCGCTCCGGCTTTGCGCAACAGGTCTTCAGGCACGCCGCGCGCGCCGCTTACCCGCCCGCCGTACTTGTTGCACATTTCCACAAATTCCTGTGGTACGCTGGACGCTCCGTGCAAGACCAGCGGATAACCGGGCAACAATTCGCTGATTTTTTCAAGGCGCGGGAAATCCAGCTTGGCGTCGCCCTTGAACTTGTAGGCCCCGTGGCTGGTCCCGACCGCAACAGCCAAAGAGTCGCAACCCGTGCGCTTGACGAATTCCACAGCCTGATCCGGGTCGGTATACACGCTCTTTTCCGCTTTAACGTCGTCTTCCACGCCTTCAATCCGCCCCAATTCGGCCTCAACCCACACGTTGCGGTCGTGGGCGTACGCGACAACCTTGGCGGTAACGGCGATGTTTTCTTCAAAGGATAAATGCGAGCCGTCAATCATCACCGAGGTGAACCCGCCGTCTATGCATGCCTTGCACAGCTCGAAATCCGGGCCGTGGTCGAGGTGCAGCACCACCGGGAGGTCCGTTTCCAACAATGCCGCCTCCACCAGCTTGACTATGTAATTCTGGCCCGCGTACTTGCGCGCGCCCGCGGACACCTGGAGGATAAGCGGCGCTTTTTCCTCGGCGCCGGCCTGCATGATCCCCTGGATGATTTCCATGTTGTTGACGTTGAACGCGCCCACGGCGTAGCCTTCCTTGTACGCCTTCTCAAACATGCTTTTGGGACCGGTCAGCGGCATGACGTCCTCCTCCTGGCTGATTACGGTTGATGAGATACAATAAAGCTTGCATCACCATAGCACAGGTTCTCCCGCAGGGGAATATGCCTGCCTGCGGCAACGGCACTACCGAAAAAACAGCTTTTATCGTGGAAGGGGCACCGGCGGCAGAGAAATTCAGGCCGGCCGCAAGAGTCGGACCTTGTGAGGGGGGCTTCGCCGGAGCATGCCGGGATCGCCGCGCAGGAATATTCTGGTGGGCCCACGAGGACTCGAACCTCGGACAGTCCGGTTATGAGCCGGAGGCTCTGCCAACTGAGCTATAGGCCCCTCAACGATACTTACGCTCGTCATGCACATAGCAGCGCCGTCGCCCGCCTGTCAAGCCGCCGCGCATGAGAACGGCAATGCGCGCTGCCTGCCGGGTGTGGACAGAACGGCGCTTTCGGCATATCTGAACCCGTGCAGAGGCTGCACAACAGCGCTTCCCGGGAGCTGCCGCAAAACCCGCCCCTTCTTTTTTCCGCCGGAGAGTGTCAATGCTGTTAACCGTGGAAGTTCGCCTTAAAGCCGGTCCGGAAGATTATCCGGGGCGTGATTTCGCCGCCAAGGCCCAGTCCTTCCTCGGCCTCGACATCGACTCCGCCCGCATTACCAAGGCCTATACCGTGGACGGTCTGAAGCGCCGCGAACTGCAAACGGCAGTGGACAAGGCCGCGCTGCATGACCCGATTGTGCAGGAAGCGTCCCTTGAACCGTTCCCCACGGACGCGGACTGGATCATCGAAACGGGGTTTCATCCCGGCGTCACGGACAACGAAGGCCGCACGGCCCGCGATACCCTGGCTCTGGTACTGGGATTGGACGCGGTACGTAAAGAGGCCTGCGCCGTCTATACGGCAACGCGCCGTCATCTGAAGGGCGCGTTGAGCCGGGAAGACGTGGAACGCGCGGCGCGCGGCCTCCTGGTCAACGAACTCATCCATCGCTTCAGCATCAAAAGCGGTGAAGAATGGCAGCGGGAACCGGGCTTTGCCCCGCGCGCGGCCAAAGTCGCCCTGCCTGCCGCCGGCGATGTCGCCGCCGTGCCCCTGTCGTCCATGAGCGACGAAGAACTGGCCGCCGCAAGCCGCGACAACACCTGGGCGCTTTCCCTTGAGGAAATGCGCGCCGTACGCGACCACTTCCTCCGCCCGGAAAGCATCGCCGTGCGCCGCGCCTTGGGCCTTGCCCCTGAGTTCCTCCGCAACCCCACCGACGCGGAAATGGAAGTCTTGGCTCAAACGTGGTCCGAACACTGCAAGCATAAAATTTTTTCCGCGCGCATCCGCTGTGAAGATTCCGCGACGGGCCGGGTCGAAATTATCGACGGCCTGTACAAAACCTGTATCATGGACGTCACGGACAGGATACGCCGCAAGGCGGGAGAGAAAGACCGCTGCCGCTCGGTCTTTACGGACAACGCGGGCGTGGCGGCCTTCAACGCGGACTACGACGTCTGCATCAAGGTGGAAACCCACAACAGCCCCTCCGCCCTGGACCCTTACGGCGGCGCGCTTACCGGCATCGTGGGCGTGAACCGCGACCCGATGGGCACGGGCATGGGGGCGGAACTCGTGTGCAACACCGACGTGTTCTGTTTCGCTTCGCCGTTTTACACGGGAGAACTGCCGCCGCGGCTGTTGCACCCGCGCAGAATCATGGAAGGCGTCGGCGACGGGGTGCGCGACGGCGGCAACAAGAGCGGCGTCCCCACGGTCAACGGCTCCATGGTTTTTGACGAGCGCTATCTCGGCAAACCCCTCGTGTTCTGCGGCACCGTCGGCCTCCTGCCCGCCGTGCTGCACGGCAGGCCCGGCCATTACAAAAAGGCCGGCAAAGGCGACGTCGTTGTTATGGCCGGGGGCCGCATAGGCAAAGACGGCATACACGGAGCAACCTTTTCCTCCGAAGAACTGCACGAAGGGTCACCCGCCGCCGCCGTCCAGATAGGCGACCCCATCACCCAGCGCAAGCTGTACGACTTCATCATCCGGGCGCGCGACCTCGGACTGTACACGTCCATTACGGACAACGGCGCGGGCGGGCTGTCCTCCTCGGTGGGCGAGACGGCCGAGGACACGGGCGGCTGCGCCCTGGACCTGTCCAAAGCGCCCCTCAAGTACGACGGCCTCAAGCCTTGGGAGATACTGCTCTCCGAAGCCCAGGAACGCATGACCCTGGCCGTGCCTCCCCGGCATCTGGAGCAATTTTTGAAGCCGGCTGCGGAAATGGACGTGGAGGCTGCCGCCTTGGGTGAATTTACGGACTCCGGCTTCTTCCACGTCACCTGGAAAGATCGGACGGTCGCCCATCTGCCCATGGATTTCATGCACCACGGCGTGCCGCGTCTGGAACTGCGCGCCCGTCTCGACCCCGGCGCGCTCAGGCCGGCGGCGGGCGGAACGCCTGCGAACTTGGAAAACGCCCTGCGCCGGCGCGGCTGCACACACAGGGAACTGCTGTTGACCATGCTCGGACGTCTGAACATTTGCAGCAAGGAATACCTGATCCGGCAGTACGACCACGAGGTCAAGGGCGGGAGCGTGATCAAACCGCTGACCGGCGTGCGGCGCGACGGGCCTTCGGACGCGGCCGTGCTGCGGCCCGTGCTGGACTGCGAAGAAGGCATCGTCCTTGCCCACGGTATCTGCCCGAAGTTCAGTGATTTCGACGCCTACAGGATGGCGGCCTGCGCCGTCGACGAAGCCGTGCGCAACGCCGTCGCCGTCGGAGCGGATCCGGAGTGCATGGTCGGCGTCGATAATTTCTGCTGGTGCGACCCTGTGGAATCGGAAAAAAATCCCGACGGCCCGCACAAACTGGCGCAGTTGGTGCAGACGTGCAAAGCGCTGGCGCACTACTGCGAGGCCTACGACGTTCCCTGCATTTCGGGCAAGGATTCCATGAAGAACGACTACACGGGCGGCGGGGTGAAAATTTCCATTCCGCCCACCCTGTTGTTTACCGTTCTCGGGTATATGCCGGATGTGAATCTGGCCGTGAGCAGCGACTGCAAACGGGCGGGCGACGTCATCTATCTTCTGGGGCTTACCCGATCCGAGACGGGCGGGTCCGAGGCGGCATCGGAATTGGGCGTTGCGGGCGGCGAAGCGCCTCTGCCGGATGCGGCGACGGCCCGCGCGCGGTACGCGCTGGTGCATGCAGCCGTGCGCGCGAGGCTGCCGAACGCCTGCCACGACCTGTCCGACGGGGGGTTGGCCGTCGCCTTGGCCGAGATGTGCATAGGCGGCCGCACGGGCGCGCATGTGGACCTTGCGCGCGTGCCCGTGTCTGAAGGCGGACCGGACGCCGTGCGGGAAACCGTCGCGCTGCTGTACTCCGAATCCGCAAGCCGTCTGTTGCTCACCGTGCCGGAAAACAAGACGAAAGACTTTGAGGAACTGTGTGCGACAATGCCGGGATGCCGCCTCGGCGTCGACGCCGCGCGCATCGGCGTCGTCACGGCCGGCGACGCCGTGACCCTCGTCGCGGGCGGTTCCGTTGTGCTGGAAGTCGGAGCCGAAGAGGCGACCCGCGCTTTCAAGGCAACCCTGGATTGGTGAAAGCCGGCGGGCGCGGGCAGGGAACGGCCGGGGACTTGGCATTAAGGGAAAAGCCGGTTATAGAAGAATCGGGGCACCGCCCCAAACTCCGCCGGGTGAACCGTTCGGCCCTACGTTTGCTCGGGCCGACCCCTGCCCCCTTTTCGGGGCTTTGCCCCGTCTCCGTTGACCGGGGTTCCGCCCGGACCGTCGCACATGCAACGCGCTGAAACATCCGGCGAGGGCGCAGGGGAGGCATCAGCGTTTCCAGGAGCATATATTGTGAAATTCCTTTTCGAACAACCCGCGGACAACAACAAACGTCGTTATCTCCGCCTGCCGCGCCCGTATCGCGTGCAGGCGCGCGAACTGGTCTTTCCCATAGCCAAAGACCCGCTCATAGACGGCGAATGCACGGATATAGGCAAGGGCGGTCTCTGCGTGGAAGCCGTCCGCCCGTTGCCCGTGGGTACACGCCTGCACATCAACGTGCATATCCCTCTGTTGAACAAGTTTTCCGGCGCTTTTTTCAAGGTCTACGAAAACGACAGCGAGCAGTTTTTCCAGGCCGTGGCCGATGTGGCCTGGTCGCGCGATGCGGGCGGACGCTCGCTCATGGGGCTGCGCTTCATCAATGCCGACGAGGACCTGTGCAAAGCGCTGGGCAAACTGGTGGACGACGCCTTTCAGAACATGCAGAAGGGAAAGAAAACGCCGCTGTAACCGGTAATTCGGCGTTTGAGCATTGCGATGATCGACATTGAGGCATTCTGCCTCCGCCATCATAGC
>JAITDR010000147.1 GCA_031282465.1 Desulfovibrio sp. | reverse complement strand
GCCGCCAGCACGCCGAGCATGCCGTCGAAGTTGCCGCCGTCGGCCACAGAATCAATATGCGAGCCCATTGCCGGGCCGGGGAGGTATTCCTTGCCCTGCTTTACGGCGTAAATGTTGCCCATATCGTCGCAACGCACGGTTAGACCGAGGTCCGTGCAGCGGCGGCGGAATTCGCCGCACGCTTCAAGAGCCGCCGGCGACAGGGACAGTCGCGTGATACCGCCCCGCTCGTCGGCGCCGAAGTTGCCGAAACAGGCAATTTTCTCCGCCAGCCTCTCTTTTGATGTTCTCTGCACGGCTCTACCCCTTACATCGACACGATTGTTGAAAATTGAGTCAGTTACAAACATGTATAGTCCATATACTCAGAAGATATCTTTAGACCTGCGTTCTTATTTGCAACTCTTTTTCCCAGTCGTAAGCGCTGCGCACGATGGCCTTCAGGTCGGCGAATTTCGGTTTCCAGCCCAGTTCGGACAGCGCCCTGGACGCATCGCCTACCAAGGCTTCGGCATCGCCGGGACGGCGCGGACTGTGCCGTACCCGCACCGGCAGACCCGTGACTTCCCGCACACACTCGACTAGTTCCAGCACTGTAAAACCGCGCCCGTTGCCGAGGTTGAGCGCCGTGCCCGGCTCTCCGGCCGCCAGACGCTCCATGGCCAGAACATGCGCGTCGGCCAGATCACAGACATGAATATAATCCCTGACACAGGTGCCGTCTCTGGTCGCATAATCCGTACCGAAAATCTCCGCCTCGCCTCCGGGCTGCAACGCGGCCCGCAACAGCAACGGGATCAGATGCGTTTCCGGCTCATGCCATTCACCTATGCCTGCGCCGAGACTCGCCGGCGCCGCGCCCGCCGCGTTGAAATAACGCATGATGCAGTATCGAAGACCGTAAGCCGAGGCAAAATCGCGCAACATCCATTCCACGGCCAGCTTGGCCCGGCCGTAAGGATTAATCGGATTCTGCGGATGATCCTCGCGCAAAGGCAAACTGAGCGGCGTACCGTAGGTCGCGCAGGTGGAGGAAAAAATGAAGTTGTCCACGCCGTGGTCGCGAACGGCTTCCATAAGATTCAGGGTCGAAGCCAGATTGTTCCGGTAATATTTGCCGGGATCGCTCGTGGATTCGCCGACATTGATAAAGGCGGCAAAATGCATGACCGCATGGATGTCGCCGCCCGCCAAAACCCTGTCCAAGGCCGTCCTGTCGGCCAGATCTCCTTCGATAAAACGACCGAAGCGCAAAAATTCGGCATGCCCCGTGGAAAGATTGTCGAAGACGAAAACATCGTACCCGGCCGCATCCAGCGCCATGGCCGCATGCGAACCTATATACCCTGCCCCGCCGACAACAAGCACGCGCTTCTTCATCGTATTTCCTTAATTGCCGAAAACCCCGTGCTCGTACAGGATTTTTATGCCGACAGCAAGCAATACCAAGCCGCCCAAGATATTGGCCCCGCCCCCGAGCGAGCGGAAGCCGGGCATACATCGCAGACGGCTCCCAATGGATACACCCGCGCAGGTAAAGAAAAAACAGACAATGCCGATGACCGCCGCCGGAAACCATATATCCGCCCGCAACACGGCCAGCGAAAGGCCGACAGCCAACGCGTCCAGACTGGTCGCCACACCCAGCAGCAGCAACCCGCCGGCCGATGCCGGGTCCGGAGCGCCCGCACGGCCCTCAGGCGCAGGATCCCGAACGTCGATGCGGCTTGCCGATGCCGGATTCGAAGTATCGGCGCGCCCGCCCGGCACCGGATCCGACAAAACCTTCGAGCCCACGGCTTTGTCTCTGCCGGACAGACCTTCCCGAATCATCTTGACGCCGACAAACGCCAAAAGACCGAACGCGACCCAATGATCGACGCCGCCGATAAGGGTAAGCGCCTGCGCTCCCATGATCCAGCCCAGCACAGGCATAAAAAATTGGAAGCCGCCGAACACGCAGGCCATGCGCAACATGAGCGGCAGACCCACCCTTTGCCTGCTGATACCGGTCGCAAGCGATACAGCAAAGGCATCCGCGGCAAGAGCAACGGCTATGCACAAAATCGACAAAAAATTCATGCCGAATACTCTGATGCCGGTAGTACGCTCGTGCTTTGCCCGGAACGGCCGGCCGGTCGAGCGGAGGGCACGGGGCCTCCGGTTGTATCCACTACCCGCCCATGCGGATGTACATCGGCAGATTCATAAAAATCTCCCGCGTATAGGTCACCAGCTTGTCCATAATCCAGGGAAAGCTGACCAGCAGGGCCAGAAACATGGATAGAATCTTGGGAATGAAAGCAAGCGTAGCCTCCTGTATCTGCGTGGCAGCCTGAATAATGCTTACCACAAGGCCGACGACCAGACCGACCCCAAGCAAGGGCAAAGAAATCATAAGCGTCAGTTCAATAGCCTCACGCGCAAAACCCGTGACGAATTCCGGCGACATGCTTTCCTCATATCTTTTAAGAAACTATCTCACATCACATATTGGATTACTCAATACACCGTTTTAGAAAATACTTCGCATCACACGGCGAAACTGTTCACCAAAGAACCGACCAACAGCGTCCAGCCGTCTATCATAACGAACAACAGGAGCTTGAACGGCATGGAAACCATCATAGG
>JAITDR010000119.1 GCA_031282465.1 Desulfovibrio sp. | reverse complement strand
AACTTCCCCGGACAGTACCTCCACCTTGTCCGCTTCCTGCTGCGCGCCGGACACGAAATCGTCGGCATAGGCGAAAACGCGAACATCAGAAACCGTGGGGTACTCCGCGGTTGCACCACTATAGGGTATCCGACTCCGCAAAACGCCGGTCCGGCCACCCATCATTACCTGCGCGGCTTTGAAGCCGGCGTCCGCCGGGGGCAGGCGGTCGCCCGCACGCTCATTTCCCTCAAGGGTCGCGGTTTCGTCCCGGATGTCGTAAGCCTGCACCCCGGCTGGGGCGAAGGGCTCTTTGTACGCGAATTTTTTCCCCATACGCCGCTGATTATGTTCTGCGAATACTATTTTCGCGCCGGACAGGCCGATGTGGGTTTCGACCCGGAGTTCCCGACCGATCTCGACCGGGATGTCGGCATCCATCTGCGCAACACGGCCCAGGTCATGTCACTCCTGACGGCCGACGGCTGCGTCTGCCCCACCGAATGGCAGGCATCGCGCTACCCGGCCTTTATACGCGACAAGATGCGGATTATCCATGACGGTGTGAACGTGGACTACATGACCCCGAACCCGGCCGAAAACATCGTCCTGCAACCCCTGAAACAACCCGGCCACAGCCGCATCCTCGACGTGCCGGCGACACCTCCGGCGCAAGAACCGGCCGGTGATCGCGGAAGAGAACCCGCAGGCAAACCCCTGCGGCTCTCCCGCGCGGACAAGATAGTCACCTACGCGGCCCGCAATCTGGAGCCCTACAGGGGGATACACGTTTTCCTGCGTATGCTGCCGGAACTGCAGCAACGGCACCCCGACGCGCATGTCGTCATCGCCGGCAGCGACGGGACGAGTTACGGCAAAACCCCGCCCGACGGCCGCACTTACAAGGATATTTATCTCGCAGAAACAGCGGACAAACTCGACATGTCCCGCATCCACTTTGTGGGACGCATAGCTTATGCATCCCTCCGGGCGCTTTTCCGCGTGAGCACGGCCCACGTGTACCTGACCTACCCCTTCGTGCTTTCCTGGTCCTGCCTTGAAGCTATGTCCTGCGGCGCGTTGACTGTCGCTTCCGCCACCGGCCCTGTGCTGGAAGTGATACGGCACGGTGACAACGGCCTGCTTACGGATTTTTTCGACAAAGAAAAACTCCTTGCAACTCTTGACGACATACTGAAAAATCCGTCGGCGTTCGATGCAATCCGCACGAGGGCAAGACGGTCCGTCGTCGAGAAATATGAGCTCGACAAATGCTTGCGGGAACAATGGAAGCTGCTGGAAGACGCGGCACGCGGACGCCTGCCCTGAACTCGGCCGGAACCGCGCCACCCGCTGAACCATTGAACGTATATTTGTTATTTCTGCAGTCTGACAGTATGAAAAGGGGCCGGATGAGGAAGTTCGGATGAAACAGTGCCTTCACCGCCTTATATCTTTCATCCTGCTGCTCCTGCTCGGCGGCGCCTGCTACGGCGGCTTGCGCTTTTACGCGTTCCTGAGCACGCCTGCCTCCGATACGCCGCGAGAATTCGTCCTGCCCATAGCGTCCGGATCGGGCTTTGACCGCGTGGCCTACGATCTGCAAAAAGAAGGCGCCGTGACCGACATCGCCCTGTTCAGAATACTGGCCCGGCTCAAAGGCTCACTGAACCGCGTGCAGGCCGGAGATTACCTGATAAGCACAGGCTGGACGCCGGATCAGGTGTTGCGGCAGATTACCGAAGGCAAGGCCTTGCTCTACCGCCTGTCCGTGCGCGAAGGATTGACCTGGTGGGAAACGGCTGCAGCCGTCGAACAGCAGGGGTTTGCCCGATTCGAAGATTTCAGGGACGTCATCCGCGACCCGCAATTCCTGCGCGAACACAATATACCCTTTGCCGACGCCGAAGGCTTTCTTTTCCCTGAAACCTATCTTCTGCCCAAGCCCCGCACCCCCTTAGATCGCGAACAGGCTTGGGCAACAGCCTCGCACATGGTCGGGATGTTCTGGAAAAAAACGCAGGCATTGTGGAGCGACGCGTCTTTTATGAAAAAAAGCGCTCTTTCCCGGCAAGGCGGTCCGTCCGCAACATCGGCAGGAGAAGATGGAAGCACGGCGAGCGCGGTCGGCACAGACGCAAATACGACCGATGCGACAGGCATTGACACAAAAGCCGCCGGCACAGCCGGAGCGGACACAAAAGCCGCCGGCTCGCCAAGCGTGGACACAAACGCTGCCGGCGCGACCGGAGGAGAACGGAGCTCCCCGGCCGTGCTCCCGACGCCCACTCCGCCGGAGGGGCGGGAACCTCCCGCCGATAACGCGCGTACATCGCTAGAACCGGGCGGGCCTGCGGACGCCGCGCCTCCGGCAAGCCCGGCAGACGGCCCGCGCAATCCCGCGGAAGTCGATGAGGACGCATTGCGCCGCTTGGTGATTCTGGCGTCGTTGGTGGAAAAGGAAACCGGCCTGCCCGGAGAACGCGGACCGGTGGCCGGGGTCTTTGCCAACCGCCTGCGCCTGGGGATGCTCCTGCAATGCGACCCCACCATAGTGTACGGCATAGGCGAGAGCTTCCGGGGGCGCATACGCCGTGCGCACATAGAGGATGAAAAAAACCCGTACAACACTTACCGACATGCCGGACTGCCGCCCGGACCGATATGTTCTCCCGGCCTGGACGCGTTAAAGGCCGCCTTTGCGCCGACCGGCCACGATTTTTTGTATTTTGTCGCGCGCGACACGGGCCAAGGACACAATTTCAGTAAAACACTGGATGAACACAACCGGGCGGTACAGCTTTACAGGGCGCGGCCGCGCGGCGGCAACACTCCCTGAACGCGGGCACAATCATGCGTATAACAGTATTCGGCGGCTCCGGCTTCCTGGGATCCCACGTGTGCGACAAACTTTCCGATGCCGGACACGAGGTCACAATTTTCGACAAGTACGCGTCGCCTTGGCTCAGATCGGAACAGGCAATGCTCCGGGGCGACATTCTGGACGAAGATGCCGTCAACGCCGCGACAGAAGGCGCGGACGCCGTCTATAACTTTGCGGGCATAGCGGACATCGGCGAAGCCGACGTCCGGCCTGTGGACACCGTAAAATACAATATCCTGGGGACCATCATAGCCTTGGAAGCCGCGCGGAAAGCGGGCGTGAAGCGCTTTATCTTCGCCAGTTCCCTGTATGTCTACAGCAAGGCGGGCGGATTTTACCGATGCAGCAAGCAGGCGTGCGAACTATATATCGAGAACTGCCGGCAGGCTTGGGGGCTGGAATACACCATTTTGCGCTACGGGTCCCTCTACGGTCCCAGGGCGGACAAGCGCAACGCCGTCTATCGCTTCGTGCGCGAAGCTTTGGAACGCGGGCGCATTGAATACTTCGGGCTGCCGACGGCCCTGCGCGAATACATCCATGTGGAGGACGCGGCCCAGTGCAGCGTGGATGTCCTCGCCCCGGAATATGCGGACTGCAACATCATTCTGTCGGGCGCTCTACCGATGCGCGTCGGCGACCTGCTGAAAATGATTGCGGAAATGCTGGGCAAGGATATCGAATTCACCTTTCTCGGGGACGGAAAATCGGGACATTACGAGATAACGCCCTATTCCTTCAATCCGCATATCGGAAAAAAAATGACGCCCCGCCTGTCCACAGACCTGGGGCAAGGCCTGCTCAAGGTCATTGAAGACCTGCACAAGGAACTCAACCCCAACCTGACAACGGCACTGGGCTATCTGGCGGAAAAGGACTGAAAGGCCGCCCCGTACGCCGGTAAGGAACTTTCGATGAATATTATAGCTGTCGTACCCGCCCGCATGGGTTCCTCGCGTTTTCCCGGAAAACCTCTGGCCGATATTCACGGTGTCCCGATGGTCGGGCATGTCGCCCTGCGCACCGCCATGTATCCCGTTTCGGCCGCTACCTACATAGCGACCTGCGATGCGGAAATCATGGATTACGCCGCGTCCGCCGGCATACGCGCCGTGATGACCGCCGACACGCATACCCGTTGCACGGACCGGACGGCTGAAGCTCTGCTGAAAATAGAAAAGGAACTCGGATTGACCGCCGATATCGTCGTCATGGTGCAGGGCGACGAACCCATGGTCACACCGGGCATGATTGAAGCGGCGCTGGCTCCGATGCTTGCCGAACCCGATCTCCAGGTGGTCAACCTTATGGCGGATCTTGCGGATGAGAGGGAATTCGAAGACCCTTCGGAAGTCAAGGTGGTGACGGACCTCAAGGGCAACGCCCTGTATTTTTCCCGCGAACCCGTGCCGTCCAGAAAAAAGGGCGCTTCGACGGTTCCCATGCGTAAGCAGGTTTGCATCATTCCTTTCCGGCGGGATTTTCTTCTCAGATTCAACGCCATGCCGGAGAGTCCTCTGGAAATCATTGAATCCGTGGATATGCTGCGTATCCTGGAAAACGGCGGGACCGTACGCATGGCGTATATTCGCGAACATACGCTGAGCGTGGACACGCCGGAAGACCTGCGACGCGTGCGCGGGCTTATGCTCGACGACAAATTGCGCCTGCTCTATTCATAACCTGTAAGGATTCAATCAGCCGCGCCGGCCGACAGCGATACCGGCCGGCGGTGGACGTCAACTCTAAAGAAATTCTAAAAATCCTGTGGGTTGAAAGCCTCTTGACAGGGGCAACGGCAAGGCATACTTGTTACTCGTCGAGGTTCGTTTCCCGCCGGCATTTTACACAATTCAGGCAGTATATCCAGGGGGCTGTTGTCGTGCGCCCGTTTTTCCGTATCAGTTTTTGTCTGTCTTGGCTCATTGTCTCGGCCTTGCCGCAGGCAACAGTGTTCGGTGAAGAAAACCCCTACGCCCGGACGACGACCGTTCAGGGTGCCGAGAACGGACCGGCAATCGGCAAAGACGCCGACGAAGTCGGTAACGGACCCGCAAACGGCAAAGAAGCCGCCGATGCCGACGATGGATGGGTCCGCATGGAACAGGGATCGCGACCGGCATACGTCGGTATACACGGCGGCACGGCACCCCTCAGCCTCCTGCGTACCCCGGATGGGGACATCTTCGCCCTCACCGGTAACACGGGCAACGATTTTTCACGCATCCTGCGCAACGACATCGCCCGCAACGCGACAAAACTCAGCGCCGACGCTGCGGCCGCGACCTTCAGTCCGCTTCAGGATGAAAATCTCCGGCCTTTCGGATTGAGCAACCCGCCGGGCTTCGGCGACGAAGCAGGCACCCCTCTCGCCCTGGAAAACTATCCCGCCGAACCCGACCCCTTGCCGGCCATAAAGCCGCTGCGCCTGAGAAGCTACCTGCGCGCCTTGGCTTACAAAGGCAACCTGTAGTTCCACTCCCGACTCAAAACTGCCGTAATGTTATCAGAGATCGGGACATCAACCTCTCGTTACGGGAGCCGGACGCTCTTGATGGAGAAGTCGGCCTGAGCAAAGGCAAGGCCGACCGGAAAAATCGTCAATCTTTCGCTGGCTCGGATCCACCCCGGTGGGTTCGGGGCGGAGCCTTGATTGGTCAGGGCGTCCGGCAATTTTCCGTCGGAGCGCAACGACGGGCGGCCGTCAGTCGTCCCAAGGCGGCGAGTTGGACGGCAGGATGACGGAATCGCGCGCGGCGCCCGGCGTGCGGGAAAAACGCGGGGCAGGCGCCGGCTGCATGATACCGTCTTTCCGCAGATAGACACCGCGTTCACGCATATGCGGATGCTCCGGGGCTTCCTCAAGCGTCAGGACCGGCGCGAAACAGGCGTCCGTTCCTTCAAGTATTGCGCACCATTCCGCCCTGCTCCTGCCCGCGAAGAGCGCTTCCAGGAAACGGGACTGACCGTCCCAGCACTCGGGGTCGTCGCGTCCCTGCCGCTGTTCCTCGGGAACGCCCAACCTGTCCATAAGTTCCGCGTAGAATTGGGGTTCCAGCGCGCCGACGGCTATCTCCCGGCCGTCCTTGCACGTGTAGCACCTGTAGAACGGCGCGGCCCCGCCGAGCAGGCTCCTGCCCCGTTCGACGGAAATACGTCCGCCGGGCACAAGGCCGCTGAAAAAACCCATCAAGGAGGCCGTCCCGTCTATGACGGCCGCATCAACCACCTGTCCTTTGCCGGAGCTGTGCCGTTCCTGCAGGGCCGCCAGAATGCCTATGGTCAGGAGCATGGAACCGCCGCCGAAGTCGCCGACGAGGTTGAGCGGCGGCTCTGCCGTGTTGCCGGGCGCGCCTACGGCGGCGAGCGCGCCGGTCAGGGCGATATAGTTGATGTCGTGACCGGCGGCTTGTGCCAGGGGACCGTCCTGTCCCCAGCCCGTAACCCTGGCATAGACAAGGCGCGGGTTGCGGGCCGTCAAAATGTCGGGACCAAGGCCCAGACGTTCCATCAGACCGGGCCGGAAGCCTTCAATAAGGACATCCGCCCCGTCGGCGGCGTCCAAACAGTAGGCGCGTCCTTCGTCCGAACGTATATCGACTTCTATGCGCCGCCGTCCTCTGTCGGCAACGGGGTTGGGCCAGCCGTTGCCTCCCCGGCGTTCGATACGCAGGACATTCGCCCCCAAATCGGCAAGCAGCATGCCGCAATGCGG
>JAITDR010000089.1 GCA_031282465.1 Desulfovibrio sp. | reverse complement strand
GACCGCGGCACGGTTGCACGCCTTGAGGACAACGGCGGCGGAAGCCGGAGCGGCCGGGGAAGAAGCGGGCAAGACATGGAACGATGTGCTTTTCAGCCTCGGGCGCGATATGCGCGAGCCTGTGAACACCATCCGGGACCTGGCGCATGTGGCGCAGAAAGCGGCCCGAGATCCGCAGTTGCAGAACTTTCTTGACGAAATTGTCTCCGCAGGCGGAGAACTCGGCGCGTTGAGCGACGAACTCGCCGCCCTGCACGAAACGGAGCCGGACACGCGGGAGTGACTTGTCTGATGAAGCTGAACGAGACACGGCGGACGCGGGGAGTGTACGGCCCGTGCGCAGGCCTTGCGGCCGACTGCCGTTCGGGCGTTGCAGTGCCTCAGGCCATGAATGTTTTGATGAAGCTTTTTTCGGCGTCCACGCTGCCGATGATGATCAGTTCGTCGCCGGCCGCCAAAGGGCTGTCCGGGTCGGGGGGCACGGACAGGGTTTCCTCGTTTTTGACCGCCACCACGTTGCAGTTCGTCTTTTGCCGGATGCCGCCGGATTTAAGGGTCTGACCCGCAAGGGAAGGCGGCGTGAGGATGCGGAAAATATTCAATCCCTCGGTGAGCGTGAAGACGCGTCCGGGGGTCAGCAGGTTGATTACCGTGTCTGCGGCCAGACCTGCCTGGCTCATGACCAGATCGGCGCCGGCGCTGTACAGGGAGGGGAGGTTGTTTTCCAGCGTGGCCCGGCTGATGATTTGTATGTCCGGGCGCAGTTTACGGCAGTAGATGGTCAGGTAGATGTTCAGGTCGTCGTTGTGGGTGGTCACGACGATGGTCCGGGTTTCGTCCAGGCCGGCTCTACGCAGCACGGTGATGTCTGCGGCATCGCCGACGACGACGCGCTCGTCTTGCCCGTGTTTTTTTTGTTGTTCGACGATGCGCCAAGCGATGCCCCGGCTTTCCAGGGCATCGGCGACGGCCGCACCGACCCGCCCTCCGCCCAGAATCAGGACGGGGGCTGAATTTTCCGCGGCATGTTCCGGCAACGCGCCTTCGTGAGCGGCTTGGACGCCGGCCGGTTTCGACGGTGTCCAGATGCTTTCGCGAGTAGCCCTGATGTCTTCGGCAGCGGTGCGGGCGCCTCCGGGAGTTGCCGGGAGCGGCCCGGGAGAGCCCGCGGGAGACACGGCCTTGCCGCGGCCTTCGCGGATGTGGCGGTCGAAGCTCTCCAGGCTCTCCGCAGTCCCCGCCAGAAGGAGGATGGAATTGCTGTCCAGTTCGGTATCCGGTCCGGCCGGCAGGTAGCGGTTGCCTTGCCAGATACCCACGGCGTTGAGGCCGAAACGGGAGCGCAAGTCGGTGTCCCTGATCCGCAGGCCCGCGAGTTTTCCGCCGCCGGCCGTGCTTTCCGCAATGCAGAAGCCCTCAAAGCGCCCGATGATGTTGGATGTCGAGTTTCCGCCGAACACGCGTCCGGCAAGGCCTTTGCCGAGCATGCCGGCGAAATTCAGCACATGGTCGCAGCCTGCGAGGCGCAGGATGTCCGCGGAGGCTTCCCTGTTGACGCTCGCCGCCAGCGGGGCAAGCGGAGCGTATTCGCGTACCGTGTAGGCGATATTCGTGTTTTTCATATCGTCATGCAGGGCAAGCACAAGGGCGGCTTTTTCCGCCCGCACCGCCGCATAGCCGGAGACGGAATCGGTGTCCCCCAACACGACTTTGTACCCCCGGTCATACAGCGATACAGCCCTTGCGCCGTCTGCTTCGAGCAGCACATAGGGGATATCGTAACGCAGGCAGCGCGAGGCGATGCTCAGGGCAGCGCCGTCCGAGCCGACGATGACCACGTGTCCGGCGCTGTCTTCCGGCAGCATGCGCGGAGTCAGTGCCTTGTTTTGCGCCTCGAGCCAGGGGGCATAGACGAAGCGTATGAAGGTAAAGGGCAGCAGGAGCATGAACAGCAGAACGCCGGAAAGCAGCACCGTCACGCTGAAAAGCATGCCCAAGTCGCTGTGGAAGGTGATGTCGCCGAACCCCAGGGTGGACATGACGGTCAGCGTCCAGTACAGCCCCGTGAACAGCGAATACTCGCGGCCTTCATACTGCATGATGCAATGAAAAAGAGCACTGTAGAGCAGGACCAAGGCGCAGAGGAACAACAGAAAGCGCAGCATGAAAAGGATGTTGCGCCGGTTGCCTGCCGGAGCCAGAAAGTAGTTCAACTGCGAGGATATGAATTTCATCGGAACGTCCCTTGAGGGAGCGGAGAAAAGCAGAGTTGCGTTTGCGGGCTTTGCCGTTTCAACTGCGCATGGCCGCGCGCAGTCTGAGAACGATATAGACGAAAAAGATAAGCGCGCCGACAAACATCAGGTAATCCGAAAGCGAAGCCTGATACGGCGGGTTGACGCGTTGGAGGGATTTTTCCGGCAGGACGCGCATGGCGCGGACGCTTGCGGCGACGGCTTCATCGTATGCGGCGTCGGGCAGGCCGTTATAAACGGTCATGAGGACCAGCGCTCCGTTGACGGTCAGCATGACTTTCAGGTGCCGGTTGCCGGTTGTGCCCGCCTCGTCGGCAAAGTCCGTGACCGAGCGCAGGTTGAGCGAAAAAAAATCGTCGCCCAGATGACTGTTGACCAT
>JAITDR010000038.1 GCA_031282465.1 Desulfovibrio sp. | reverse complement strand
CATCTTGTCGTCGGTCTGGTCAAGACGCCTTTTTTTGCCGCGGCCATAGCGCTTGTGGGTTGCTTTCACGGATTCCGGGCCACGCGCAACGCGGAGTCCGTGGGCTTTCTGACCACGGTTTCCGTAGTGCAGGCCATCTTTCTCGTGATTTTGCTTGATGCCCTTTTTGCCCTGTTTTTCACCGCCGTGCGCATCTGACGGAAGGAGAAGACATGGTCGAAGGGGAACGCGGAAATCGAGACGGAGCGGACGACATCGTCGTTTCGTTGCGCGGGGTGTGCAACCGCTTCGGCGACCACGCTGTGCACGAGAATCTGAATCTGGATATACGGCGCGGCGAGATTCTCGGGCTGATCGGAGAATCCGGCGCGGGCAAATCCGTACTCCTGCGCTCCATACTCGGCTTGCGCCCTCCAAACGCCGGGAGCGTCAGGATCATGGGTTTGGAGATGGGCAAAGCCGGTGAAAAGGAGAAAAACGCCGTGCGCAGACGCTGGGGAGTACTCTTCCAGGACGGGGCGCTGTTCTCATCCTTGAGCGTGGAAGAAAACGCAGCCTTTCCCCTGCGCGAGTTTACGCATCTGTCCCCGGCGCTGCGGCGGGAAATCGCGCATTTGAAGCTGTCTTTGGCCGGGTTGCCCACATCGGCATACGTCAAGTTCCCCGGCGAACTTTCCGGCGGCATGCGCAAACGAGCTGGACTGGCGCGGGCGCTAGCCTTGGACCCGGACATATTGTTTCTGGACGAGCCCACGGCCGGCCTGGATCCCTTGTCGGCGGCCGCCTTTGACCGCCTTGTCCGGACCTTGCGCGACGACCTCAGGCTCACCGTCTGCGTGGTTACGCACGACTTGGACACCCTCTATGCCGTGTGCGACCGGGTGGCCGTATTGGCGGACAAGCACATTTGCGCCGTCGGCGACATTGCGTCGCTGTTGCGCCTGGACCATCCCTGGATACAGGAGTATTTCAACGGGCCGCGCGGCCGGGCGGCTTCGGCACAGGCCGCTCCGGGCAACGTCCAAAGGATGCATTGAATCAGCGGGACTCCCCCTGAACTCTGCCGGCTCGACTCGCAAGGGGAGCCTGTGGAAGGCAGAGGCCCTTCAAAAGAATGCGGCGGAGCATCGTCACAAGAAAACACCGTTTGAGAGGAACAGGTATGGAAATACGCGCCAAGTATCTTGCGGTAGGCATGTTTACCCTGGCTGTGTTCGCGGCTGCGACGGCCTTTACCTTGTGGCTGGCCGACAAAAACATGGGGCGCGGGACCGTCGAGTACGACATTTCTTTTACGGAAAGCGTCAAGGGGCTTTCAGTGAACAGTGATGTGCTGTTTGTCGGCATCCGCGTGGGCCGTGTCGAAAACATCACCATCAGCGACGTAAATCCGGGCGAGGTCCGGGTGCGCGTCGTCCTTGACGAGGACACCCCCGTCCGTGAAGATTCGCGAGCCAAACTTGACATGCGCGGCATCACCGGAAGCTCGGTCGTTTCCATTTCGGGGGGAACGGCGCTCAGCCCTATCCTGCACGCTGCCGGCGGGGAAGTTCCCGAGATACCGGCTGAACCTTCCGCCCTGAGCGCGGTTGTGTCCTCCGTGCCGCAGGTGATGGCGAAAATGGAAAACCTGCTGTCCGACGCGAATATCGCGGCTGCGAGCCGCACTGTGCAGGCTCTGGGCACCGTCATGGATGCCCTTGCCGCTCAGAGCGCGACAATAGAAAGCCTGCCTGTCAAATACGCAACGGCTGCGGACCGCCTCAGCGCATTGATTGCGAACATCGACGCTATGCTGGTCAATGATCTTGCGCCCGGCGTGGCAACTTTCCACAGCGCCATGCGACGCATCGACGACACCATGCTCGGCATCGGACCGGGAATGACGCAGTTTGCAGGCCAAGGGCTTGCTGAATTGCGCCTGCTCACGGCGGACCTGCGCAACCTGACACAGGCTGCGACCCGCGCCGTCCGCAAGCTGGAAAACGATCCCAGGCGCTTTTTCTTCGGGGATCAGAACAAGGAATTCGACAACCGATGAACACCCCCCGGAATGCCCCCGTTTCCCTCTCTGCGTCGGCGCTGTTGCTGTTCCTGCTTGCATCGGCCTTCTCTCTTGCCGGGTGCGGGAGCCTGCTGAATTCCGGCCCTGCACCGACGCGCCTCCTGCTTAAGCCGATGCTCCCCCCGCGCACTGCCGGCCGCCCGATAAATAAACAACTGGTGGTGGCCGCGCCGACGAGCGGCAATATTCCCGCAGGCGACGGCATAACCGTTATTTTCCGGAACAGGGAAATACGCATGCTTGCCGCCGCGCGTTGGACGTCGGAGGTGCCTTTGTTGATACAACGCAGTCTGGTCGATGCGCTGGAAGCAACAGGCGGATTGCGCGGGGTCGGCGACGACACGACGGGGTTGCAGGCCGACGTTCGGCTGCTGACCGACATCAGGGAGTTCGGCCTGCGCTGGGGTGATGACGATTCCCCTCCTGTGGGGGCCTTTGCCGCCGTTTTTCGTCTTCTCGACCTGCGCAACGGACGCATCTCCGATTCCCTGCATGTAGAAGCAACGGCGCAGGCGGTGGGGAAAAACAACACCGACCTGGCCATGGCCTGTGAAACGGCCTTGGGCAAAGGACTGGCACAATGCGCCGCCTGGGTGCTCGCCCGGATATGAAGACGAGGACGAAATAATGCCCGGCCAAGCCGGGCATCGAAGGAACCTCCCTGAAGGGAAAGGCCGTGACCACAAAGAAATTTCCGAATCAACTATTTTATGCCTATCGCCTCAATTTCGATCAGGGCATCTCTGGGGATACGGGCTACCTGCACACAGGAACGCGCGGGCGTATTTCCTGTAAAATAGGTGCCGTATATTTCGTTTACCTTGCCGAAGTCATTCAAATCTTTCAAGAAAATCGTCACCTTGACCGTTTTGGCAAGGGAACTGCCGCCTGCTTCCAGCACGGCCTTCACATTGTCCAATGATTGTTTGGCCTGAGCTTCTATGCCTTCAGGCATAGCGTTGGTGTCCGGATTCAAAGGTATCTGGCCGGAGGTAAAGACAAAATCGCCTACCGCGATGCCTTGGGAATAAGGCCCTATGGCTTTCGGCGCCTTCGGCGACGCCACGACAATGCGTTCAGCGGCAAAGGCCGCAGGAGCGTTGAAAACCAGCAAAACAGCGGCCGAAAGCAGAAAAAATAGTTTTCCGGAAATCATGTCGTCCTCCTTAAAGGGATTGAGCGGCCGTTACACGGGCCGGATGGAAGATGAAAATTACCATAGGACATCAGCTTGCGGCAAGCAGAAAGAAAGCATGGAAGGAGAGGAGGAGTATGCATATGAAAACCGACAACCTGCTGTAATATTTTGATTTATAAAAGTATCCGCAAAAAACATTATAGAATTTCATAATGTTGTAATGTTCTCTCGCTGATAAGCTCTACAGTTCTTTCCAAACACTGATCCGCGCCGCCAGTTTTCGCGCCAACATTGGAGAGGCGCTTCCCAACGCCTCCAAAATAAGTTCGCCCTCTTGAGCGTAGGCACGGCATTTTTCTTTTGACCAGTGGCCCGGCGGTGTTTGCAGGTTGGCGACGCGGTCTGCAAGTTTAACCAGCCAAACTTCCTTGGGCTGCATCTTGATACGCTCCAGGGAGTCCAGCATAGCAGCTTCTCCTGCCAAGGATTTATCTTTTGATAATGCGGCAACTCCGTCTGCAATGGCTGTTCCGAAAAGTTCTTCAATTTGTTTCTTTGTTGCGCCGGTATCTTCAATAGTATCGTGAAGCACAGCACAGCAAATAGCTTTTATCTCGTCATAGTTCATATTTTCTACCAAAGCAGGAATTAATGCTATGACAACAGCGCTGATGTGTGCCATGTATGGAGTTTTTTCCGAGCCGGGATACAGTTGGTGGCGATGTTTGTAGGTAGCATAAATCCATGCCATTCGTGTCAACGATGTTTGAAACATTTTTTTCATCATGATGAGGTACGAGATTTATGCTGTTCTGTGTTCGCGAAGACGGCGCACATAACGAACAAAACGCGGAAAACGCTTCATAGCTGCTTCTGCGTTCCAATGCTCAAGAATAGATTCGCGTGGCAATATTGTATAGCGCGGTCCTTAGGGATTTCGGTAAATTTCCTTGAAAATTTCAGATTGACCACGCATTGCCGGTTCCTCAATGGGTCAACATAAAGTCCGGAATGCCGCTGTATTCGGCTGTTCCGGGCTTTATGAAACTATTTGAAGAGGAGACTCGAACATGATGGGTAATCAGCTAAAATCAATAATTATGAACAAATATTCCCGGATAAATACCGTTAAAAATACCGTATAAAAGTGCTGTTGCCTAATGTCATGAATTAGTTGAAGTCTATCCACTTCAGTTCGAGTTGTCAAATACATGCTTTAAATGTAGTAAATACAATATATTACATTGTATCAAATTCTTGCAGGCACCGGCACTCGAGAGCATGAGTTCAAGTCTCCTCCGAATACGCCCGCTTGTTTTGCAAAATCTCCTCGTTGACACGCCGCCCGATCTTCCAGAAGAGCAAAGTCAAGGCATAGTTGGCTTGAGAGGCAATCGTTCCCTTGGTTTACTCAATTAAAATTGAGAGTTCCGTGAGTAGTACTCGTGTCGGCAAGTTCCAGGTATTACTCATACAACAATAATCTCCTAAAATTTAACATAGTTATCTCAAAAGAAAAGTGGCGCCATCAACAGCATAAAATTCAGGGGTCAAGATTGTCCGGTAGCCCCATTGGTCAGATGGCATGAATAATCCCGTTTTTCTCCCCAAGGTCACAAACCGCTCACGGGCATCCATTTCTCGCTCTTCCGTAAACAGAGCCAAAATTCCTGGTCCCGTCCCTTTTTCTCCAACAGTCATGGAAATGCACACCGCCGCCCCATCCGAGGCGTCTATACCCGGCGCTCCTTGGTATCATAGACCGCCGCCGCTTCGCCGAGGAACCCGGAGCGCGTCATGCCCATTTCCTTGGCCTTGCGGTCAATCATGTCCAGCGCATACTTTTTGAAAGATACGGCAACCTGTTTTGTGCGGGCATCCAGATCCGGCGCAGGAACAGGATGCACCGTCGTTCCTTCGGGAAGCGGCCCAAGGTCGAAACTTTCATAGCGACGTCTTAGCCCGTCCAGAGCCGCAGCATAACCGGAAGGCACGGGGATTTCATCTCCGTCGTCAGCCATGGCTTCCAGGTGTCCGGCCAGAGCGTCCACTGCCATGGCGAAGGCATGCTCCGGATTCTCGCCATAGGTGGCGCATCCGGGCACGTCCGGAAAAATGACCGACACCTTGCCGTCGTAGGGCACAAAGCCCGCATAATACATCTGCATACGTTCCTCCATGCCGTTCACGTCAACCTCACACCCGTTTGCTGCTCAATTTCCTTCAGCGTAGGGAGGGAGATATCGCCGGGATACATTGCGACAGTAGCTTTCCCCGGCTTTGTGGGGTGCTTGAATTGCTTGTGGCTTGTACGTTTGCCGGGCAGTTCATACCACCCGTCCGCCTTGATTCGCCGGATAACTTCCCTTGGCTGCATCGCTGTACCCCTTCGTTGCCTCCACATTTATATAAAAATTATACGTTGTCAAGCAAAACATATAAAAAATATATAAAAGATAAAGCCGCGCCCGGAACACCCGGATGACGCCCTCACACAAAGGGTTATACGGACAGGCCCGCTCAGTTCAATACGCAGTTCCCGGCAGGCCGCCTTGAACTCCAGACCCTCGCTGAACATGAGCAGTTCAATGACATCACCGCCTCTATCGCAAGACCTGCACCACCATGTGCCGGGAAGGGGAGCGGAAACCGCGCGCTCAAGAGCGGGCTTCGCCATGAAAGGAAGCGCCCGCAATGCGGCCATATCCCCGGTTATCGGGCGTGCGCAGGCCTCCCGTTGGCCCAAGGGCATTGCGGGCGCACATACAGATGCAAACCAAAGGGAGCAAAGCACGAAGCGCCGGCACGCTGGACAGCTTAAAAAAATTGTCCCCCGAGGCTGGCACTCTATTGGGGGAGAGATGAGGGAGAGAGTGAGGTTGAGCAATAAAATGAAAAAGGGTCAGCAGAAGTTGTAACTACTACTAACCCGTTGAAATTTCTGTGGTGCCGAAGAGAGGA
>JAITDR010000006.1 GCA_031282465.1 Desulfovibrio sp. | reverse complement strand
GACCGGCTCCGTCTGGGCGCGGTGACGGATTTTCTGGATTTTCATTACGGCGCACTGCACTGGCCCGCCTTCAACGTCGCCGATACGGGCATCTGCATCGGCGCAGGGCTCGCCGCCCTGAGCATGCTGCGCGGGCCGCGCAAGGACGACGGCTGATGGAGATACGTCCGCTGCTGTTTTACGGTCTTTTGGCCCTGCCCGCTCTTATCAATCTTTTCGGCATCGCGCACGCCTTCCGCCGCGTTTTCCCCAGCCCGCAGGAGCGTCTGCTCTGGCTGGGGTGTTGCGTGTTTGTCCCGGTCATAGGCGGATTGGCCTACCTTGCGTTCGGCATGCGCCGCGCGGCGAAGCCGGCGGCGGGACACACGGCGGAGGATGCGTGAGGAGCGGGACGGCCTTTTCTACGGACCGGCTGATGGTTGTCGTGCCGGTTTTCAACCATGCCTCGACATTGCCGGACGTGGTTCGCGGGATTTTACGCCGTTGCCCGCATGTTCTCGTGGTCGACGACGGCAGTACGGATCTCCCCGCCCGCGATGCGGGGCCGGCAGTCGAAATACTCAAGGTTCAACGGTCAATTTGTATCCCCGCCCGCAACGTCGGGCAGGCAGGCTGTTTCTCTCCTTTTGTTCCCGATGCGGAGCATCCGCTCTTCGGCCTGCCTGTATTCTGCATGCGCAGCGAACGCAATCTGGGCAAGGGCGCCGCCGTCCTGGCCGGCGCGACGGCCGCCGCACGCATGGGCATGACGCATATCCTCACCATTGATGCCGACGGACAACACGACCCCGACGACATCCCCGCCTTCATTACCGCCGCCCTTGCCGATCCGCGGGCGGTCATCGTCGGGGAACGCGACTTCACGACGTGCGCGGTTCCCCTGTCCTCCAGGTTGGGCAGGAGTTTTTCCAATTTTTGGTATACAGTGCAGACCGGCGAACGTATCGGAGACATGCAGAGCGGTATGCGGTTGTATCCTCTGGCCGTTCCGGATGCCGTGCATTGCTCGGCCCGGCGTTACGCCTTTGAGGTGGAGGTGCTCGTCAGGGCAAGCTGGGCCGGGTTCGCCGTAAAAGGCATCCCCGTGCGCGTTTACTACCCGCCCGCCGCAAAGCGCGTTTCCCATTTCAGGCCCGTGGCCGACAACCTGCGCATAGCCCTGTTGAACACGCGGCTCACCGTGCGCTCTCTCATCCCCTGGCCGCATAAACGCTGCGGGGGGAAAGACGGTGACGCCGTCAGCCTGCGGCATCCTCTGCGTTCCCTGCGTCTGCTTGCGGCAAACGACGCCGCTCCGGGAAAGCTCGCCCTCGGCGCGGCCGTCGGCGCGGGGATTTCCACCCTGCCGCTCATAGGGCTGCACAGCATCCTCATCATCCTCGTTTCCGGCGCGCTCAGGCTGAATAAAACCGTCGGACTGGCCGCAGGCCAAGTCGGCATGCCGCCCTTTGTGCCGGCCCTGTGCATCGAAGCGGGCCATTATTTGCGCCACGGGCGTTTTTTGACGGAAATATCCATGCGCACCCTCGGCTATGAAGCTCTGGAGCGTCTCGGGGAATGGATTATCGGCTCCCTGGTCGTCGCCCCGCTTTCGGCCCTGCTGTGCGGCATGGCCGTATGGGTGCCGGCCCGCGCGCTGCAGCGCTCTTTATGCAAACAAGCGCGTGACGCTCCCGGCCTTTCGTCCGCATGCGGGGAAAAGACGCCGTGAACACCCGCTGGAGCAGCCGCAGCCTCGGTTCACGTGCGCAGCATGCCGTCTTTTACGCGCTGATCAGCGCGGCCGGCACCACAGGGGCATACGCGCTGCTGTTTTTCGTCGTCACCTGGTATACGCTCAGGCCGTCCGTGCGCAGGCGCAGCAGGGCATATCTGGAACGACGCTTTCCGGGCGCCGGCCGGGCGGCGGCCTGGATGCACGCCTGGAAACTGCAATGGTCCTTCGGGCAATGCCTGGTGGACAGGGCTGCGGCCGGGTTGCGGGGCGGCTTCACCTTTGAGGAAATCCGCGGGGAGGATCTCCGCCTGCTGAGCGCGGAGGGCAAAGGCGTGATACTGCTCTCCGCGCATACCGGCTGCTGGCAGGCGGCGCCCCACGTTTTGGCGGAAATTTCAGGATTGCCGGTTACCGTGCTGTTGCACAGCGAGCCGGGTGACGTGGACAGGCAGATTCACGACCATGCCGGGCAGTCGCCGCCTTACAGGATACTCCGCGTGGGCGGCGGTCCCGAAACTGTCCTTGCCTTGCTGCGGCATTTGCGTCAAGGTGAATTACTGTGTCTGATGGGTGACCGCGTCGAAGGAAGCGCGGAGCAGGCTGTTTCGGTGTCGTTTTTCGGCGCGCCGGCGCGTATGCCCTGTCTGGCGTACCGGCTGGCATCGGCAAGCGGCGCGCCGGTGCTGTGCGTGTTTGCCCTGCGCACAGGACCGTTGCGCGGCAGACTGTATTGCGCGGAACGCATCCGGCCGCCTGCCGGCTTGGGCAGGCGGGCGCACGAGTACCGGGCATACGCCCAATGTTTTGCCTCTGCGCTGGAACGTTTCGTTCTCGACAACCCGTATCAGTTTTTCAACTTTTACGACCTCTGGGAGAGTTGAAGCAGCATGGATATCCGCACTGTTCTGAAACAAGAGCTGATCAAGGAACTCCGGCTGGAAGACATCGGCCCCGAGGACATCGACGATGCGGCTCCGCTTTTTGGGGAGGGGCTGGGACTTGATTCTCTGGACGCCGTTGAGCTGACTGTGCTGGTGCAGCGCCGATTCGGCGTAATCATTGAGGATATCGACGCCGCCCGAGGAGCGTTTGCCTCCGTCGATGCCCTTGCCGGGTATATTGAAACCCGCAAAGACGGGATGCCGTGCACCGGGCCGCTCCCGTCGCCATAAGCGGCATGGGGCTGGTCACGGCCGCGGGGTCCTGTCTGCCGGACACGTTGCGCGCTCTGGAGCGGGGAGGGGAATTTCAGCCGTCGCCGCCGCCCTTTGCCGCAGCGCACGGATTTCCCGTTTTTCGTTGCGCGGATACCGCATCCGGTCTTTGCCCGGAGCGACCTGAAGGGAGACGCGGGAAGCGCGGCCGCGCAGGCGTATTCTTGAATCCGCCGGATGCCCCCGTCAGGCTGTCGCGCACCACGACGCTCGCCTTGCGCGCTGCTCGGGAAGCCTGGAGGTCGGCCGGCTTTTCCGCAACGGAAGAACCGCCGGGCTTGCGCTTGGGCATCGTTGTCGGCACTTCCGTCGGCGCCTCTTTGGATTTTTTTTCTCTTTATGCCGCGCTCAAGTCAGGGAAGAACGCCGTCGGGCTTTGCCCGGAGCGAACGAACGACGGTTGCCGGACGAATGCGCTCCGCCGGGCGGATGGAATCCGCGGGGCCGACGATGTCTGCGGGACCGACGACGCCTGCAGGACGAACAGTGCTCGCGGGGTCGACGATGTCTGCGGGGCCGACGATGTCCGCGGGACTGACGATGTCTGTGGGACGAACGCTGCTTGCGGGGAGGACGGTGCCTGGGAGGAAGATAGTCCGGCAAATGCGCTCGACGGTTTCCCTTCGGCGGAGTTGGAGGAGTATCTGACCGCGAATCCGGCTCAGGCTCTCGGCGAAATCTTCCGCTGTTCCGGGCCGGCGGTGAGCGTTGCCGATGCCTGTTCTTCCGGCGCGGATGCTGTAGGCATCGGGGCGGGGTGGATACGCTCCGGTCTTTGCGACCTTGTGCTTGCGGGCGGCGCCGACGCTCTTTCCTACATTACTTATGCGGGGTTCGCCTGTCTGCGTCTGCCTTCGCCGACCGTCTGCCGTCCTTTCGACCGCCGCAGGGACGGTTTGACATTGGGTGAGGGGGCCGGTTTCATGCTTTTGGAAACAGAAGCATCGCGCAGAAGAAGGGGGGTGAAGGCCGCCGCCTTTGCTGCCGGTTACGGAACAGCCGCCGATGCCTATCATCTGACCGCGCCGCATCCGGAAGGACGCGGGCTTGCCTTGGCCGTGGACCATGCCTTGGCGCAGGCGGGGTTGTGTGTGGAAGACATGGCCTTCATCAACGCCCACGGTACGGCCACCGCCGTGAATGACGCCGCCGAAGCCGCCTTTTTCGCGACGCGTTGCCCCGGCATCCCCGTTATCGCGACCAAAGGCGCCACAGGGCATACGCTGGGTGCCGCCGGTGCGGTGGAAGCCGTTCTGAGCGCGGCGCATCTGGCTGCCGGCAGACTACCTGCCACCGCGAATTTCCGGGAACCCGACCCTGCCTTGGGCTTCAGTCCCGTCAGCGCGCCTTCGCCGGTGCGGGGCAGAGCGGCCATGTCTCTGTCCCTGGCCTTCGGCGGCAACAATTCCGCGCTTATCCTGACCGGGGGGGAGCAATGACGTGCGCGGCCGGCATGCCGGCCTGTCCGGGGAATCCCGGTACCGGCGCTACGGCGCTCATTCCGGTGGAGAACGGGTGATGACGCTTGCGGTAGGAGGGGCGGCCTGCCTGGGAAGTTTCGGGGGCGGCATGGAAGCCTTGATGCGCGGCGCGCCGCTGTCGGTGGTCCATGCGGACGGACGTGCCGCGGCGGTCGACACCTCGGCGCTGAAAGGCAAGCTGCCTGCCCGCGCCTTGCGGCAACTCGACCATTTCAGCCGCACGGCCCTGCTGTGCGCCTTGAATGCTTTGGAAGACGCCGGGATCTCGGAAAGTCCCCTGCGCGATACCGGCATTATCCTGGCGAGCGGCTACGGCCCGGCAACGCCGACCTTTGAATTTCAGGATTCGATACTCGCTTACGGGGAGCTTCTGGCGTCCCCGCTGGCCTTTTCGCGTTCCGTGCAGAATATTCCCGCCGCGACTTTGGCTGTAATGCTGCATATGGTCGGCCCCTGCGCGACGGTGTGCCGCGGGGACTTTCCCGTTGCGGACGCTTTGTGCGTCGCGCGGCAATGGTTGGAAGAAGGCCGGGTTGAGCGCGTTCTTTTCGGGGCGGTTGACGAACTTACCCCTCTGCTCGCGCAGCTGACCCGTCTGAGGGCCGGGTTGCGTTCCTCATCCGCCGGACGTGAAGGGCTGCGCGCCGCTCTGCCGGTCAGCGAGGGCGCGGTGTTTTTTTGCCTGACGTCGGGTAAAGAGGCACCAGAGCTTTGCGGGAGGCACACTCCCACGATTGGGTTGAACGGCGCAGCCGAGTTTTCGGCGCGGTCCGGGGAACGCAGCGACAGGAACGGCGCGCCGGCCGCATTTGCGGGAAAGGGTCTGCGCGGCTGTATTGAGGACATACGCTACGGGCGCGCCGGAAACAGCGATTCAGCCGGCAATGCCGAGGCGGAAAGAACTGCCGCGGCGGCAGGAGATGCGGCGCGGACAGGCGTGCTCCGGGCGGGAACGACCGATTCGGAGGTCGCTCCGGGGTCGGATACGGGATTTGATGGTAGAGCGGGGGTGCGCGGAGAAGTACCTGTGTTTCTCTCGGGAGCGGTTCCGCGCCGGCTGCGCGCGCTGCCGGGCATGCGTTATGCCGGGCATGTGTACGGCAATATCCCGATTGCGCAGGCTTTTGATGCGGTATCGGCGTTATCGTGCGGGAACGGTCTGCCTGCCGGGCGCGCATTGTGCCGGGCGTACGGCGCCGGAGGCAGGACAGCCTGCCTGTATGTCCGGCAGGCCGAAAACGGAGGAGGAGTATCATGACATTCCTTGTGGAACAAACAGATTGTTGCCGCATCGTGCGCAGCCTGGCCCTGCCTGCCGCGCGCGCGTCGATCCTGTCCGGGGAACTCCTGCAGCCGCGGGAACTGTCCGATGAACGCAGGCGCATCCCGGCCGAAGCGGTTGCCCGCTTTTTCGGACTGGACGATGCGGAAGCGTCCTCGCTTGCAAGGCTGGATACCTTTGAACAGTGGGCGGAACAGGTCTGTCGGGGTCCGGCCGGACAAGGACCGTCGCGCCTTGTCTTCAGCACTTCAGGCAGTACAGGGCCGCCCGTATCACACAGCTTCTCCGCGCAGGAACTGGAGGAGGAAGGCCGAAGTCTGGCGGCTTTTTTCGCGACAATCAAGCGTGTTGTTTCGGTCATGCCCGTGCATCACATTTTCGGATTCGCCTTTGCCGTCGTGCTGCCCCGTATTCTCGGCATTGAGGTTCTGGACAGGCATCCTCTGCCCTCGGAAGATTTTTTCAAGACTCTGCGGCCGGGCGACCTTGTTCTGGCCTTTCCCGTGTTCTGGAAATCCGTTCAGGACATTTGTTCCGGGCCGCGGCCGCCGGTTCTGCCGCCCGAAATCCACGGGGTGAGTTCCGGCGCACCGTGCCCCCCTGAAGTCATTGAAGGACTTTTGGCCGTGCGGCCCGACGGAGGGCGACCGCTGTGCGCGGGCATGACGGAGATTTACGGAGCTACCGAATTCGGCGCGGTGGGTCTGCGTCGGGAATGCCAGGGAGACTATGTCTTGCTGCCGCACTGGCAGCGCGTTGCCCTGCCCGGAGAAGCGGACGGGGAGGAATGGGGCATACGGCGCGAGTACGGTGAGCCGCAGCCGCTGCCTGACCGCCTCGTATGGCGGGATGAGCGGCACTTCGAGCCCCGGCGGCGCAAGGACAAAGCCGTGCAGGTGGCGGGCATCAACGTGTTTCCGGAACAGGTGGCCGA
>JAITDR010000237.1 GCA_031282465.1 Desulfovibrio sp. | reverse complement strand
CCCAAACTGCACCGGGGCTGGATCGGAGACTGGGTGAACAAGGACGCCGAAATCCTTGCGGAGCAACTTCAGGAATTGGAGCGCCGGTCGGCAAATTCGACTGCGCCCGCCGTCAACATTCTCCCGCGCCTCACGTCGGTCGACGACCTGCGCGATTATTCCGGAAACCTTGCGTCAACTTTCGGTTTTGACCGTTGCATCTCTATTTTTCGCGCGGTGGAGCTTGATTCCGACGGCGACATGTCGCCCTGCCGGGATTACCACGACTATGTCGTCGGCAACGTACGCGAGGCTACCGTCACCGAACTTTGGAACAGCGCGAAATACCGAGCCTTTCGCTCAAGCCTGAACAAAGACGGCCTGATGCCGGTATGTACACGCTGTTGCGGACTCATGGGGTACTAATGCGCATGCCGAGGGAACGCACTCACGTCCGGACGGCCTATGTCTCCCTCTGGCTGCCCCTTGCCTCGGAAACCTTTATCTACTACGAGGCGGAAGCCCTGTATGACCGCGGTTTTCCCGTCAGCGGATTCAGTCTGTACGGCCCTTGCGGCAAAGACCTCGGCCCGAGGTTGCGGCGCGGCAGACTGCCTGTAGAACCCTTGGGCGCGGCATCTTTTTTTCGCATCTGCGCCGCCGTGCTCCGGGGCATAATCACCAAACCCCGCGTCAGCGTCGGGATATGCCGGGATATTGTCTTTCGCCGCAGGCGGGACGCGGAACAACAACTGGAAAATACTTGGGCGGCACTCTGCGGTTTTTATCTGGCCGAACGTTGCGAGGCCCTGAACATCGGACACCTTCACGCGGCATGGGCCTGCGGTCCGGCTACAGCCGCCTGGACGGCGTCCCGCCTCACCGGAATTCCCTTTTCCATGAACTGTCTTGCCGGGGACATTCGTCCGCCGGACGGCGCATTGGCCGAAAAACTGCAAGCCGCCGTCTTTGCGCGCGTCGACGCCTCGCACAACCTGCCCTATCTTGCGCAATTCGATCCGGCAGGCGCCGCGGCCGGAAAACATCTTCTCATCTACAATGTTTGCACATTGCCTTCGGAACGCACGGCGGAAGCGCCCATGCGTCCGCCCCTGCGCCTGCTGGCCGTCGGCCGTCTTGTGGAAACCAAGGGCTTTCAATATGCCGTTGAAGCGCTCAAGATACTGCTCGACGGAGGGCTGGAGGCCGAACTCACCGTGGCCGGCTCCGGCCCGTGGGAGAGGAAACTCAAACAGCAGGCAAGGGCGTCGGGAGTGGAAGCCCGCACACATTTTCCCGGCTTCGTCGCCCATGATGATTTGCCGGAACTGCTGCTCGCCGCGGACGTCTTTCTCATGCCCTGCTGCCTCACCAAGGCCGGCGGCAAAGGCGACGGGCTGCCCACAGTGATTATGGAAGCCCTGAGCCACGGTCTGCCCGTGATAAGTACGCCGGTATCCGGCGTAGGCGACGTGATTCGACACGGCGAAACCGGGTTGCTTGTGCCTGAACGCGATGCCGACGCTCTGGCCGATGCCGTGCGCGCACTGGCTTCCGACCGCCTCGGCGCTCTACGCATGGCCACCCGAGGGCGGGCGCTGGTCAAGGAAATGTTCGATACGGACGCGAATTTGAAGCGGCTCGCGGCGCTTTTCGACGCAAGCCGCGCGCAACAGGGAAACACTGAACAATTGGATAACTGCATCAAATCCTGCCGGGGCTCTGCCCCGGACCCCGCCGGGGGAAATGATTTCCCCCGGACCCCCTCATCGGAATGCAGAGAGACCGTCGGTTTTATATCAAGTCATGTCGACCTGCCGGGGAAGTTTGCGGCGACAAAGCTCTCACATGAGGATAAATCAACAGGTTGCATTGCCTGCCGGGCGGAAGGAATTTCTGATAAAGCCGAGTCGGAACCCGGCGATCTTCGATGCGCTCACCGCGCGCAAGGTCCGCCGTCGTGACACTTGCGCTGTGTCTGCTGATTGTCGCCTGGACGCAACTGGCGCTTTTGTACTGCTGTTTCTGTTTGGATACGACGCGCCTGCACAAGGCGTTCCGGCTTCCCGCTCTTCCCCGGCCTTTGCCGCCCACAGCCGTGATGATCCCCGTGACCGGGAGAAACAACGATACGGAGGCAGCCCTGCGCAGTCTGCTTGAGCAGGATTATCCGAACCTGACGGTCTATCTCGCCGTCTGCGGCACCGCCGACCCCGCATACGCATCGGCCTTGGAACTGACTGCCCGCTACGCGCACGCACGCCTTGTACATGCGCCGGAAGCCGTCCGTTCGGGACAGAAAAATCAAAACCTGTTGTCATGTCTTGAAGCCGTCGATCCGGACACGGCCGTCTATGTGTTCTGCGACGCCAATCATCGCGCGGAGCCTGACTTCGTCCGCAAGCTTGTTCACCCCATCCTGCTCGACCAAGCCGATTTTTGCACGGGATACCGGCGTTCGCGGCTGTATACGACGGAACCGGCCACAACGGCGTTTCACGCAATCAATCGTTTTATGCTTTTTCTTCAATCGCTGCCTTTTTTCACGCAACCTTGGGGCGGCGCCACCGCAGCGCGCGCTGCGGCATTCAAGCGTCTCGACGTAGCAGGACTATGGGGGCGGACGGTGGTGGACGATTCTTCGCTGGCAGGACTGCTGGGCAAAAAAGGCATCCCGGTTCTGTTCTGCCCGGATGCCCTGCTGGAGAGCAGCGCCCGTTCGATGACGCGGGAAGCTTTGGACGAATGGCTGTTCCGGCAGCTTTTTTATCCCAGAGTTTATACCTTCGGAGCTTGGCTGCTTATCGGTTTTTGTCTTTCCTGGTTTGCCGCCGCCTGCGCCGCCTGTCCGTACATCCTGTTGTGTACCGTGCAGGGCGGCAACGTGCCGTTCCCGATGCAGGCGGCTGCCCTGCTTGTCCTCTGCGGGCAGATACTGTTGCAGGAACTTCTGCGCCGCCGCATTGCGGCGGATTGTCCGGGAAGCGCGTGGATCAAAGGGCTTGCGATTGCGATAACGGCGCTTTTCGGCAACTATGCACGCACCGTCACGTGCAGGAGCATAGTCTGGTGCGGCATACGTTATGGCTTGGGGACAGATGGACGCGTACTCGGCGTAAAGAGAAAGGGAAACGAGAAATAGCCGAACAGAGCCGGCTCAAGACCCTCTTGCTTTCGGGCCGGCAACAAGATAAGCCTCCCGCATGCCCGCGTCCCTGAACAGGAAAGTCCGGTGCGGCAATCCACCGAGTTCCCTGAGGGGAGAGGTTTCAAACCACAAAGGAATTTCTGATGAATCCGTCGGAAATTTTCATCCGCCGCCCGGTGGCCACCACCCTGATCATGCTCGGCATCATGGCGGCCGGTATCATGGGCTATCGCCTTTTGCCGACAGCCGCCCTGCCTACTGTGGATTTCCCGACGATAGGCGTGATTGTGGATTACCCCGGGGCAAGCCCGGAAACTATGGCCTCCTCGGTGGCGACGCCTCTGGAAAAGCAGTTTTCCACTATAGCCGGCCTGGATTCCATGATTTCCGTCAGCAATCTCGGCCGGACGCGCATTACTCTGCAGTTTGCCCTGGAACGGGATATCGACGCCGCTGCTTTGGATGTGCAGACAGCCATCTCCGCGGCCATGCGGCGCCTGCCGGCCGACCTGCCGACGCCTCCCGCGTTCAGAAAGGTGAACCCCGCCGACTTGCCCGTCTTTTATCTCGCCATGTACTCGCCCACTATGCGCCTGACGGATGTCAACGAGTACGCCGAAAATCTCGTGGCCCAACGCCTGTCCACAGTCAAAGGCGTTTCCCAGGTCTCCGTGTACGGACAGCTCAAGTACGCCGTGCGCGTGCAGGTGGACCCGGAAGCCGTCGCCTCGCGCAACATAGGCATAGACGAGATAGCCGCCGCCCTGCAGGAAGGCAACTCCAACCAGCCCGTAGGTTCCCTGAGCGGCAGAGTGCGCGAATACACGGTGCAAAGCTCCGGAGCCTTGTACAAGGCGGACGAATACAAACCGCTGATCGTCGCCTGGAGAGGCGGCGCACCCGTGCGCCTGTCGGAAATAGCAACGGTCATCGACAGCGTGGAAAACGACCGCAGAGCCGGATGGTACAACGAATACCGCGCTTTTACCCTGGCTATCGAACGCCAGCCGGGGGCGAACACCGTGGAACTCGTGGACAACATTAAGAAAGTGTTGCCGGAACTGCGCAGGCAGGTACCCGCGTCCATCGAGTTCAAAGTGCAGTACGACCGTTCGGAAAGTATCCGTGAGGCCGTGCACGACGTGCAGTTCACCATGTGCCTGACCGTGTGTCTGGTGATTATGGTGATTTTCCTCTTTTTGCGCAATCTGTCGGCGACGATCATACCGAGTCTGGTCGTTCCACTGTCCATTGTCGGGGCTTTCGCGTTTATGTATGTGCTCGGGTTTTCCCTGAACAACCTGTCACTTATGGCCCTGACCCTGTCCGTGGGTTTTGTGGTGGATGATGCCGTGGTCATGCTGGAAAACATCGTCCGGCACATGGAAATGGGCAAAAAACCGGCACAGGCCGCTCTGGACGGCTCCAAGGAGGTCGGGTTCACCATTTTGTCCATGACCCTTTCTCTGGTGGCCGTCTTTATTCCCGTGCTTTTTCTCGGCGGGATCGTGGGCAGGCTGTTCCACGAGTTCGCGTTGACCATAGCCTTGGCCATCTTGATGTCCGGCCTGGTTTCCCTGACCCTGACACCCATGTTGTGCAGCCGTTTTCTGCGTCCGATGAATCACGCAGAACGCCAGGAAGGCTTGTCCGGCGGGGCGGAGCGGCTGTTCGGCAAGGCTCTGGATTTTTATGAAAGGACCCTGCGCGCTGCCGTGCGGGTGCGTTTTGCCTGCCTGCTGGCGTCCTTCGGCATCATCGGCCTGACGGGTTTTCTGTTCGTCGCGGCGCCCAAGGGCTTTCTGCCTACGGAAGACATAGGGCAGATCGTCGTGCGTACGGAAGGCCAGCAGGGCAGTTCCCTGGCCAATATGCAGGCGCATCAGGAGCAGCTTGTGGACATCGTCCGCAGCAATCCCTACGTCGCCCGCTACATGTCCGTCATCGGCGCGGGCGGCGGCGCCAACTTCACGCATGAAGGATTCATCGGCATCACTCTTATAGATAGATCGAAGCGGCCCCACGCCACGGAAATCATCCGGCAGTTCAGACCCCTGTTCGAAAACGTGCCGGGCATTCGCGCCTACACGGCCATGCCGCCGCCCATCCGCATAGGCGGCGCTGCTACCAAGAGCCTGTACCAGTTCACCATGCAGAGCCCGGACATGGACCTGCTGTACCGTGATGCGCAGAATTTTTACGACAAGGTGCTGGAGCTTGAGGAAGTGCAGAATGTTTCCACGGACCTCTTGTTGTCCAATCCTGAAGTGCGGGTAAAGATACTGCGCGACAAGGCTTCCGCTTTAGGCATTACCGCCGGGCAGATTGAAACCGCGCTTTCCCTGTCCTACAGCACGCGTGAAGTGTCCACCATCCTGGCGCCCAACAACGATTTTCAGGTCATCCTGGAACTTGAACCCAAGTTCAGGGACCAGCCGCGTACCTTGGAACTCCTGCATGTGCGCGCGCCTTCCGGCCGGTTGGTGCCCCTGTCCACCCTTGTGGAAATGAGTACGGGCGTCGGCCCCATGGTGGTGAACCATCTCGGGCAGATGCCCTCGGTGACGGTTTCCTTCGACCTGCGGGAAGGCGTTTCGTTGAGTCAGGCCGTGGATAAGGTGCAGGAACTGGCACGCACGACCCTGTCCGATTCCATAAGCACCAGTTTTCAAGGCACGGCCCAGGCCTTTCAGTCCTCCTTTCAAAACCTGTGGCTGCTGCTGGCCATGTCCATATTCGTCATCTACATCGTACTCGGCATACTCTACGAAAGCTTCATACATCCGGTGACCATACTGTCGGGCCTGCCCGCGGCCGGGGTCGGGGCGCTGGCAACCCTGCTCATTTTCGGAAAAGACCTGGACATATACGGTTTCGTCGGCATCATCATGCTCATAGGCATCGTTAAAAAGAACGCCATCATGATGATAGATTTCGCACTTGAAGCCCAACGCGGCCGGAACGTCGATGCGGCGTCGGCCATCATTCAGGGCGCGCTGGTGCGTTTCCGGCCCATCATGATGACCACCATGGCGGCCCTGACGGGCACCCTGCCTATAGCGATAGGCTACGGCGCTGGCGGGGAAGCCAGACAGCCTCTCGGGCTTGCCGTGGTCGGCGGCCTTTGCGTTTCACAGGTGCTGACCCTGTATCTGACACCCGTGTATTACACCTATCTGGATCAGGTGCAGCAGTTCATCAGGGAGCGGACAAGAGGCAAAGCGCATGAAGCCGCACATTCGGTTTGACGGGGCATCCGGAACTCTGGTCCTGTTGGACCAGCGCATGTTGCCGGCAAGCGAGGAATATTTTTACTGTCGGGATACGCGCGACCTCATATACGCGATACAGGAAATGGTCGTGCGGGGAGCGCCCGCCCTCGGCGTGGCGGCCGCCTTCGGTTGCGTTCTGGCGGCGCGGGAAACAGCGACCGGTTTCAGCAGTCCGCGGGAAGGCGCGGAAGCCCTCGACGCGCTGCTCGACGCCCTTGCCGCGGTCCGGCCCACTGCCGTCAATCTCCCCCGGATGATCGGCCGCATGCGCAAGATCCGGCAGGACCGGAATCCCTCGACCTTTGCCGAACTCGTCGCTTTATGGGAAACCGAAAGTGCGCGCATACACCGCGAAGACCAGGAAGTGAACCGTCGCATCGGCGCACATGGGGCCGAACTTCTGGTCTCGGGCGATGTCGTGCTGACGCACTGCAACGCCGGCGCACTGGCGACGGCAGGTTTCGGAACGGCCTTGGGCGTGATTTATGCGGCCCGCGCGCGAGGTAAGGATATCAGGGTCATCGCCTGTGAGACGCGGCCTCTGTTGCAGGGCGCGAGACTCACCGCCTATGAGCTGCACAGAAACGGCGTGCCTGTTACGCTGGTCTGCGACAACGCCTGTGCCCTGCTTATGCGCAAGGGCATGGTGAGCAAAGTGCTGGCCGGCGCGGACCGCATAGCCGCCGACGGTGACACGGCGAATAAAATCGGCACCTACGGCATAGCCCTGTCGGCGCAAGCTCACGGCATACCGTTTTACATAGCGGCGCCGCTGTCCACCGTAGATTTGCGAACGCCGACCGGCGACGATATTCCCATTGAGGAACGCCCGGAAAGCGAAGTGACCTATTTCGGCAGCCGCCGTATATGCCCGGAAGGTGTCGGCGCCTGCAATTTTGCGTTCGACGTTACCCCGGCCGCATTGATTGCCGGCATTATCACCGAACTGGGGGTCTTGCACCCCCCCTACGGACTAAGCCTTGCCCGCGCCGTGGAACGCGGCGGAAGCAAGGAAGCCCGTTCGACGCTCCCTTGACTTTGCCGGCGCAGTTATGCACAGTTGCGTAACGCGATTATCGGGGCCCCCGCCCGAACCCCGCCGGGAGCAAACGAGGCTTCGCCCGAATCCCGCCCGCAAATGCCCGGCCTTGTGCCTGCCCGGGCCGCCCCGAACTCCCTCACGCGCAGTTCCCGTTGATTGGAAATTCCTTGTATGGAGCACATACTATGAGCGACCCCGCCGCGACCGACTATAAACAAACTCTGAATCTGCCCCGGACGGCTTTCCCCATGAAAGCCGACCTGACCCGGCGTGAACCGGAAATCCTGAAACGTTGGGAACGCGACGACGCATACCGGCATATGGTTGAGGCCGCGGGGCGGAAGGGGACGTTCGTCCTGCATGACGGCCCTCCGTATGCCAACGGGCATATCCACCTGGGTACGGCCCTCAACAAGATACTCAAGGATATTATCGTCAAGTCGCGCAATATGCAGGGATTCCGTGCGGAATTCGTGCCCGGTTGGGACTGCCACGGCTTGCCCATCGAACTTAAGGTGGAACAGGAACTGGTGGGGAACAAGCAGAAACTGCCCCCCTTGACGGTGCGGGCGGCCTGCCGTGAGTATGCGGACAAATGGCTGAACATTCAGCGCGACGAATTCAGGCGCCTCGGCGTGCTCGGCGTGTGGGACAAACCGTATATTTCCATGGCTCCAGAGTATGAAGCCGTCACGGCCCGCGAACTCGGCAACTTCATGAGTGCCGGAGCGGTGACCCGCAGCAGGAAGCCCGTACACTGGTGCAGTTCCTGTCATACGGCGCTGGCCGAGGCCGAAGTGGAGTACCGCGACCGCAGTTCGCCGTCCATCTATGTGCGTTTTCCCGTCAATGACGAGAAACTCCGACACTATTTTTCGGAGGCCGTTCCCGGGCATACCTATATCGTCATCTGGACGACCACCCCCTGGACCATACCCGACAACGCGGCTGTGGCCGTGCACCCGGATTTCGACTATGTGCTGGTCCGCGTGGAAGGGGAATATTACATACTGGCCGAGGAAAGGCTTGAAGAATGCCGGAGGTTGTTCGGCTGGCTTAACGCCGAGAGCGTGCATATGGTCAAAGGGGTGCATCTCAAGGGCCTCGTCGCCTCGCATCCCCTGTACGACCGGCCGTCCCCTGTGGTGACCGCCGGGCATGTCACGCTTGACGCCGGCACGGGTGTGGTGCATACCGCTCCCGGCCACGGGCGTGAAGATTACGTTGCCGCCCTTGTCGCCGGACTGGAAATTTTATCACCCATGGACGACGACGGGCGTTTTTTCTCCGATGTACCCCTGTTCGGGGGCATGTGTACGACGGAGGCCGACCCGGCCGTCATCGACAGGCTCAATGCCGTCGGCAACTTGATTCGCGAAGACAGGATACAGCATTCGTATCCGCATTGCTGGCGTTGCAAAAAACCGGTCATTTTCCGGGCGACGACTCAGTGGTTCATCAGCATGGAGGCCGACTATCTGCGCGAAAGAGCGCTGAAAGCCATACGCCGGGACGTTCGCTGGATTCCGTCCTGGGGGGAAGAGCGCATCTATTCCATGATTGAACATCGTCCCGACTGGTGTATTTCGCGCCAGCGCACCTGGGGCGTGCCCATTGTCGCGCTTATCTGCCGCGCCTGCGGCGAGGCCTGGCACGACGCCGCCTGGAGCAGGGAGACGGCGGACAAGTTCGCCGCGCATCCGACCGGCTGCGATTATTGGTTTGAAGCGCCGCTTGAGGATATAGTTCCCGCCGGGCTGCGTTGTCCCGCGTGCGGGGCCGAAGACTGGAGGCGGGAAACGGATATCCTCGACGTGTGGTTCGACTCCGGAACCAGTTTCGCCGCCGTATTGGAGCGACGTCCGGAGTGCCGGTTCCCCGCCGATATGTACCTGGA
>JAITDR010000211.1 GCA_031282465.1 Desulfovibrio sp. | reverse complement strand
AATTCCGGATGCAGCAGTTCCTGCAGCGCCTTGTCCTGCTCAAAGGCGGCGATGGATTCCCCCAGCCGTTTCGGGAGCGCGGGCAGGGCCTCGTTGCCGTATGCCACAACGTCGACGGGATCCGGGAGGGGCGGGTCGGAGAGTATGCCTTCCAGGCCGGCGGCCAGGGTACTCACCGCCAGCAGGTAGGGATTGCTCCCGCCGCAGGCCAGACGGTTCTCCAGATGGGTGCTTTCGCCGCGCGAGCCTTTCAGGCGTATGCCGACGGTGCGGTTTTCCAACCCCCAGGTCGCCGTGTCCGGGGCAAAGGAATTGACGCGGTAGCGTTTGTAACAGTTGACCGTAGGCGCGGTGAACAGCGTATTCGCCCTCGCGTGCCGCAGCATTCCGGCCAGGAAACGGCGGGCGATCCCGCTCAGGCCGTATGGTTCGTCCGGCGCGTTGAAGGCGTTCCTGCCCGTTTCCTTGTCGAGCAGGCTGATGTGGAAATGGGAACCGGAGGCGCTCGAATCAATGAACGGCTTGGTCATGAAGGTGGCGATGTACCCGTGCTGCAAGGCGATTTCCTTGACGCCCGTGCGGAAAAGAAAGGCCGTGTCCGCCGCCGCGATGCCGTCCATATAATGCAGGTTTATTTCCTGCTGTCCCGGCCCGTGCTCGGAGTTCTGCGTGATCAGTCTTATCCCGGCCTTGTCCATTTTCCGCATAAGGTCGTATGTGAATTCCGTATCGAAATTATTCTTGATGGTCACAAAAATCGGTTGCCCGCCGTACACGGGGGTGAGGCTGTCCTTGTGCAGTACATAAAATTCAAATTCGTAGCCCATCCGGCAGATATATCCCAACTCGTCAAAGCGGTTCAGGAGTTTTTTCAACAGCAGGCGCGGAGAGGCCATGGCCGGTGAGCCGTCGTACCAATACGGGTCCACGATGATGTTCGCCGTGTTCTGTATCCACGGCAATACACGGAAGGTCGGAATATCCGGCACCGTGCAGTGATCCGCAAAGGCTACTTCTTCCCCGTAACCTGTCCCTTGCGGTACCAGGGACTGTATGTCCAGCCCCAGGAGCCCGCCGTAAAAATTCAGACCGTTGTCCAGGTAATCCATAAAACTGCCGACAGGCACAAGTTTGCTTCGCGAGATTCCGTGCAGATCACACTGTTCAAAGCGGATGAACTCGATCCGGGCGTCACGGATTGTTTTCTTGATTTCACTGAGTTTGTCCGAACGGGAAAAATCGGTACCCATTGCTTACCTCATTACGGTATGTTGAGAGTGACCTGCGCCGCCCGGAAGGAGTACCCGTGCAAATGCACGGTACGCCTCTCCCCGGCGGCGTCGTGTCGTCGGCCGGCGCGCGCCTTCGACCCGTACGCGGGGGTGTTGTGCAAGTTCCATACCGGGAAGTTGCAAATTTCGTGATATGTGCCGCCGGCATAGGCGTCCGACGTCATGGTCGGAACAAAAGAAGCCGACAGAAACCGCGAAAAATACAAATTCGTAATTTTGCGCCGACATAAAAATACATAATCGTGCATGTACGTTTCGGCAAAAGCACGACACAGTCATTTCGTTCCGTTCCCGGTCCGGGGCCGCCCGGCGCCGCAGTTGCAGGTCGCCGCCTCTACGGCATCGCAATTATTGAAGAAACTTGAGCATGCCGGGGTATACATTACGTATGCGCGTTACAGCTGTGCCGCCTCTCAATGGTATATACAGCGTATTGACAAAACCGATAGGGCAGGGTATCTTGGGATTGGAGGGCAACGCCATGGCCGTGAATCAGACAGAAATGATCAGTCTACGTATTCCTGCAGAGCACAAGGCTCTGATCGACACGGCAGCAAAGCTTTCGGGTAAAAACCGGACTTCTTTCATTGTGGAGAATGCGTTGCATTGCGCCGAAGAACTGCTGGCCGACAGGACACAGTTTCGTCTGTCTCCGGCACAATGGCAGGAATTCAACGCGGCGCTCGACGCTCCGGTTCAACGCAATCCGGCGCTTGAGCAACTGCTGGCGACGCCTGCGCCTTGGGAAAATGCATAGTGGCCTGGAAACTTACCCCTCCAGCACCACTTCAACCTTGTCATCAGGCAGAAAATTTTTCGTGTGGGGAAACCACGCTGGATGTATGGCTCAAAAACCGTGCTCTGAAAAATGAATTTACCGGAGCGAGCAGGACATATGTATTGACGGATGACGCCCGCATCATCGGTTATTATGCGTTGGCTGTGGGCAGCGTTTCGCAGTCTTTCGTTCACGGCAGTATTAAACGCAATATGCCCGACCCTGTTCCAGTGATGCTTCTCGGCCGCCTCGCGGTGGATATGTGCGTTCAAGGTAAAGGCATAGGTAAAGCCCTCGTGCGCGACGCCATCCTTCGCACGCTACAAGCTGCAGAGATTGCCGGTATCCGGGCATTGCTCGTTAATGCCGTGAACCGTCGTGCAGCCGACTTTTATCAAGCATGCGGCTTCGCTGCCTCGCATATCGACTCTTCAATATTGCTGCTCAATTTGCGAAATATTCGGGTGTCGTAACGCCGGCTGATTCCGCGCGGGCTCTACTCGGGCCTGAAGCCCGATATTCTTCCGGAGCGCCGCAGGCAGCCCCGTCCAGCACGGTGAGCACAGCCGGGCAGCAGCCCCGGCCGCCGTGGCGCGGCAAGCGGCAGACTTGGGAAACGCTGATGAATTCGGGTTCAGCGCTTTTCCGGCGCTCCGCTCCGGCCGGCCCGAAAGCGCTTGAGTGCCGTCGCCGCCACGGGAAGGACGGAAACGACGATTATCGCGTAGACGATGAGGGAAAAGTGCTCACGCACAAAGGGCAGGGAACCCAGGAAATATCCCGCGCCGACCAGAGAAAACACCCACAGCAGCGCGCCCGTCACGTTGAACAGACTGAACCGCGTGCGGCTCATGCCCGCCACGCCCGCGACAAAGGGCGCAAAAGTGCGGATAATGGGCACAAAGCGGGCCAGAATGACGGCCTTGCCGCCGTGGCGCTCATAAAACTCGTGCGCCTGCATGAGGTATTCGCGCTTCAACAGTCGGTAGTTTTTCCGGAACGCCGGCGGTCCTATGTATGCGCCTATGCTGTAATTCACCCCATCGCCGAGTATCGCCGCGCCGAGAAGCACGGCGCACAACGCGGGAGCGCCGAGCATCCCGGCGCCGGCCAGCGTGCCCCCGGCGAACAGCAGGGAATCACCGGGCAAAAAGGGCGTCACCACCAGCCCCGTTTCGCAAAATACGACCAGAAAAAGAAACAAATAGACCCAGTTGCCGTAATTCTCAACAATATCGCGCAGGTATACGTCGATATGCAGCAGCATGTCCGCTATCTGCAACACAACTTCCATGCCTACTCCGTACCACCGTTGCGCGCGAGTAACCGCGGACTGGCACTTCGCGCGGACCGTCCCAGGTTTGTCCGGGGCGACTCCAGATGCTGCCCGCACGGCGCACGCAGACGGGAAACGCCCGCGCCGGCGATGCGGCGGAGCGTACGCCCCGCGCCTACAGTTCCATGATTTCCTTTTCTTTGATCCTGCACTTCTCGTCCACCTTGAGCACGTAACCGTCGGTCAGTTTCTGCACGGCCTCCTGGGCCTTTTTTATATCGTCTTCGCTGTAGCCCCGGCT
>JAITDR010000204.1 GCA_031282465.1 Desulfovibrio sp. | reverse complement strand
GAAACCTTCATTTATTTTGCCATGACCGACAGGAGCAAAGGCCTGAAGGGCATTTCCGCCTTTATCGTCGAAAAGGGCTTCCCCGGATTCTCCGTGGGCCAGACCGAAGACAAATTGGGTATCTGCGCTTCTTCGACAACGGAAATAATCCTGAAAGACTGCCAAGTTCCCAAGGCTAACCTGCTCGGCAAAGAAGGCGACGGCTTCAAGATTGCCATGCAGACTCTGGACGGCGGGCGCATAGGCATCGCCGCCCAGGCCCTCGGCATCGCCCAGGGCGCGCTGGAAGCGGCTATCGAGTATGCCAAGCAGCGTCAGCAGTTCGGCAAACCCATTTCCGCCAACCAGGGCATCCAGTGGATGTTGGCCGATATGGCAACGCAGACCGAAGCCGCGCGCCAGCTCGTCTACAAGGCTGCCAAAGTCAAGGATTCCGGCGCCAGATACAGCCTGGAAGCCGCACAGGCCAAGCTCTTCGCCTCCGAAACGGCCATGTGGGTGACAACCAAGGCCGTCCAGGTCCACGGCGGCATCGGCTACACCCGCTCGTATCCTGTGGAGCGCTTCATGCGCGACGCGAAGATTACGGAAATCTATGAAGGCACCAGCGAAGTACAGCGCATGGTCATTTCCGGCAACATCCTTGCCTAGGAAAAAGCGCTGATTGTTTGTTTCGAGGGGGCTTCGGCCCCCTCATTTTTTTGCGGAGAAAATTTCGAATGTACAAAGCAAGACGGCTTTTTCGGCCGGCTTCTTATGCGGATATCAGTAATCAGCCTTTCCCTGAAAAAATTATTTCCACCTGTTCGTTTTTTGTGCCCGCGCAACGTTCTATGCTGCCTATCACGCTGCAACCGAGTTGCAGGGCCTCTATGCGCCGCGACATCTCCTCGACGTCTTCCTTGGGCACAATAAGCACAAAACCTATGCCGCAGTTGAAAATCTGCAACATTTCCGACCATTCGAGCCCGCCTTCCCGCTTGATCCAGTGAAAGACCGGCGGAATATCCCAGGCGCCGAACGTAATGACCGCTTTGACCTGCTTGGGCAGGACACGGGGAATATTGTCGTAGAAGCCCCCGCCGGTAATGTGCGCCATACCGCTCGGCGCGAAGTCGCGCATGAGGTTGCGCACACAGTCCGCGTAAATAATGGTGGGGGCGAGCAGGACGTCGCCGACGGTTCTTTCCGAACCGGGGAAGAGGTCGTCGCGCCGCAGGCCGCTTTTGTCCAGAATTTTGCGGATCAGGCTGTAACCGTTGGCGTGCGGCCCGGAGGAATGAATGCCGATAACGGCGTCACCCACTTTGACGGATGAGCCGTCGACAATGCGGCTGTCGGCGGCTATGCCGACGCAAAAGCCGGCCAGATCGTAGTCGCCTGAGCGGTAGATATCCGGCATTTCGGCGGTTTCGCCGCCGAGCAGCACACAGCCGGCCTGTTTGCAGCCGTCGGCTATGCCTTCGATTACCCTTGCGGCGACTTCCGCATCAAGTTTGCCTGTTGCGAAATAATCAAGAAAAAACAGCGGTTTTGCGCCATTGACGATAATATCGTTGACGCACATGGCCACCAGATCAATGCCCACGCCGTAATGTTTGGACCAGGCGACGGCCAGTTTCAGCTTGGTACCTACGCCGTCCGCAGAAGCGACCAGGACCGGAGATTCGATATTTTCGATATCCGGCTTGAACAGTCCGCCGAAGCCCCCGATATCGGATATCGTGCCGTGCGTACGCGTACGTGCGGCAATCTCCTTTATCCTGGCGACCAAGGCATTGCCTGCCTGAATATCGACGCCGGCCTTTGTGTAGGCCCGGTAACGCTTGATGTTGCCGGACATGCGGGCTTGCTCCTGTGGCAGTTGAGGAAGGGACGGCGCATGCGGCTTTGTACGCCCGGATTGCCCGGATGTTTCAAGCATGCGTGGGCCGCGCGGCGCGCGAACGCGCGGGAAAAGGCCCGATTGCTTTTCTTGTTTAAACCTTTTACCTGCCGCACGCAAACAGAAAAACAGCGTACACGGCGGCAGGTAAAAGGAAAAACGCCGAGGATATGGATTGAAACATGTCGCTCAATCCCGGAGGCTCCGGATCAACCCGCGCAAGCTGTTTGCTTGTGCGACAAGCAATTCCACCGCTGAAGCCGCCGCCCTCATGGATGCGTCCGTTTCACCGGAAATCCTGCTGATCCCCTCGACGGCACGGTTGATTTCGTTGCTGCCGGCGGATTGTTGCTCGGCGGCAGTCGCGATGGACTGCACCTGCTTCGCCGTATTGTCGACCAGATCGACGATGGAGTGAAGATTTTGCCCCGCCCGGCCGGCCAGATCAATGGTTTCCGCAACCGCGGCAGCGGCGTGGTCGACATTCCGGATGTTGTCATGGGTACTGGCCTGAATTCCGCGGATGACCGTGCCGACCTCTTTCGTGGCCTGCATGGTTTTTTCAGCCAGCTTGCGTACCTCGTCGGCGACCACTGCAAAGCCTCTACCCGCTTCACCTGCTCTGGCCGCCTCAATGGCGGCGTTCAAGGCCAGCAGATTTGTCTGGTCGGCGATGTCGTTGATGACATCAATAATTCTGCCTATGCCGTCCGCCTGTTCACCCAAACGCCCCATCCCTTCCTTGACGCCGTCCGCATATTTTTCGACCGTGCCTATGCCTTTGACAACATGTTCGACGACGGTCGCGCCTTCCTGCGCGGCCAGCCGGGCTTCGGCAGCGGTATCCGATGCCTGACCCGCACTGCGCGCGACTTCCATCACGGACTGATTCATCTGCGTCATGGCGGCCGCCGTTTTCGTCACGCTCTCCAGCTGCCTGGCAGCCCCTCGGCCGGACTGCTCGACCTGAACCGAAATATCCGCCGCAGCGGTAGAAACGCCGTCGGCAACCTCCTGCGCGGACATCGCAATTTCCGCAATGCGCCGGGCGCTTGCTTCAATCGCCTTTTGCTTGTCGCTCAGTTCCGTCAGGTCAATCCATATGGAAAGCGTTCCGAGAATCGCGCCGGTCCTGTCGTGAAAGGGGGCAGAAGAAATCAGGACGCGCCGTGTATTGCCCGTGTGAGTTGTAAAATCCATTTCCTCGGTAAGGGCTTCGTTTCGGCGAAGAGCGCGGGTCGAAATCGTTTCCCGCCCTTTTTCGTTCCAGATATATTCCCCTGATGTTGTATCCCTGTAGTCATCGGGCATTCCGCTGCGTCCCAACAGTTCCATCATCTGTCGGTTTGTGAATACAATCCTGTCTTCAGGGGAAAAAACCGAACACGGAACGCATATTCCCTGCAGCACTCCTCTGGAAAAAGCCAGTTCCCTGTTCAGGTGTCCCATCAATTCGGAAAGATTATCCGCCAGCATCCCGAATTCGTCACGGCGTTTCATGTCCAGCACGGCATCACGGTTCATGATGCAGTCTTTGGAATACCGGGCTATACGTTCCAACGGCTTGAGGACGCTCGAAAAAAGAATTGCGCAGAGCGCGAGTATGGTAAGACAGATAACCGCCCCGGCAATAGTCGCACGGTTGCGGGAAAGCTCCGCGGTTTTTTCGGCTGCCTGCTGATACTGTTCGAGCCCCGCATCCACAGCCTTGCGGAGTTCGACAAACCGGGCCCGGACGGCAGACAGCGCATTCAGCGTTTTTTCGCCGTAACAGCGCCGAGCCCCGGTGACATCACCGGCCTTAACGAGTCTCTCGATTTCCTCGGCGGTAGCGTGGAGCTCCTGATGCGGCTTTTCTATGGCCTTGAAAGCCTCGACAGTGGCAGGGAATAATCTTTCCGC
>JAITDR010000202.1 GCA_031282465.1 Desulfovibrio sp. | reverse complement strand
CAGTTGAAGGCTATGCGGTGCGGGTAGACGGCGACTTCGGGTTCTTCCATGTTGAACATGCGCCGCACCTGGCGGTCCAGTTCGTCCACGGCTTTTTGCCCGGTGCCGGAAACGGCCTGATAGGTGGAAACGACCACGCGGCGGATCGGCGCGATCTTGCGCAACGGGTGCAGGACGAGTACCATCTGTATGGTGGAGCAGTTGGGGTCGGCAATGATGCCCTGATGCCCGGCGAGGGCGTGGGCGTTGACTTCCGGCACCACCAGGGGGCAGCGGTCGTCCATGCGCCAGGCGCTGGAGTTGTCCACGACGACGCAGCCGGAGCGCACGGCGTGCGGAGCGAATTTTTCCGAGGTGCCGCCGCCCGCGGAGAACAGCGCCAAGTCGACGCCGTCGAAGGAATTTTCACGCAGTTCGGCGACGGTGAGTTCCGTCCCTTCGAAGGGCAATTTTGTGCCTGCGGAGCGCGATGAAGCCAGCGCCTTGACGGTGGATGCGGGGAACCTGCGTTCCTCGAGGATTTTCAGCATTTCACGGCCGACGGCGCCGGTTGCGCCCGCTACGGCTATGGTGAGTTTTCCGGACATAAGCACCTCCCTCCGGCTGTTCCCGGCAAGTTCGGCTGCCTGTGCGCGGAAGCGCGGCTTGCCCGGCAACCGGAAGAGAGTATGGAGCGTAACAGGCAAAAAAGCAAGGAAATTCCCGCTCTCAACAAAGTCCTCCAACGTCTTCGGGGAGGCCGTCCGTTCGGTGCGTAGAGGTTCAACCTGACCTTGCCGCGTTTGGGGAGGCCGTCCGTTCGGTGCGTAGAAGTTCAACCTGACCTTGCCGCGTTTGATGAAGACGGCTTCCTGCATCTGTTCGATACCACGCGCCGGGAGGCCTGTCTTGTCCGGCAGGCGCGCCGAAAAGATCGGCGTCACCGCGCTGTGCTCAAAAACATTTTCAAATTATATATCAGTATGTTACACTATCAACTTGCGTACTCTACGGGTGCGGCTTGCCGCAGAGCCGGCGTTGGTGTAGAGAGTGCGCGTCACGCCGAAGAACATGGATAAGGAGAAGGTATGCAGACCGGTCCGGGAAAATTGACGCCGGCCGCCGCTTTTTTACTTTTGGCCGCCGCGCTGTTCACGGCGATCTCCTGCGGCGGGTCGGACACGGAAACCGCGCCCGCGCCCGAGGTGACCTGGTTCAGATTGACGCCGAGGCCGGCGACCCTGACCTCCGAGCTTGCGGGCCGCACGGTTCCCTATACTGTCGCCGAAGTCCGGCCGCGCGTCGGCGGCATCATTCTGGAAAGGCTGTTTGAGGAAGGCTCGGAGGTGCGCGAAGGCGACGTGCTCTACCGCATAGAGCCTTCCCTGTACCAGGCCGCATACGACCGTGCCGCCGCTGCGCTGGAGCAGGCGCGGGCAGGCGAGGCGTCGGCTGCGCTTCTGGCCGCGCGCTACAAGACGGCGGCCCGGACCAATGCCGTAAGCAGGCAGGACTACGACAACGCCGCTGCCGCCCATGCGCGGGCGGTCGCCCGGACAGCCGCGGCCGAAGCCGTGCTGGAAGCCGCGGCCGTCGACCTGCGCCGTACCGCCGTCAGCGCGCCGATTTCCGGGCGTACAGGGTGGTCGTCCGTAACCCCCGGCGCGCTGGTTACCGGCGACCAGCCGGATGCACTGACCACCGTGCAGCAGATTGACCCGATGTATGTGGATGTCACGCAGTCCGGCGCGGAACTGTTGCGGCTCAGAAAGGCCCTGGCGGCCGGCCGGCTCAAAGCCGGCGGACCGGAGGCCGCGCGGGTGCAACTCACGCTCGAAGACGGCTCCCTGTATAAAAATGCGCAAGGCGAACCCGTCGCCGGCCTGCTCAAGTTTTCCGAGGCCGACGTGGAACAGAGCACAGGTGTCGTCACCATCCGCGCGATTTTTCCCAATCCCGACGGCATCCTGCTCCCGGGCATGTATGTGCGCGCCGTGATCGAGGAGGGCGTGAACGAGCAGGCCCTGCTGATTCCCAAGGAAGCCGTGTCCCGCAACAACCGGGGTCAGTTGACGGTGTCCGTCCTTTCCCCGGGGGCAACCGCGAACGGCGGCGGATCGTCCGGCGCCGCGCAGACATCCTCCGGAAGTTCCGGACAGAGCGCGAACGCGACCCTCCCCGCCTCCGGCCTGTACGCTGTGCGCACCGTCGTGCTGAACGTCAACCGCATCATGGGGGACCATTACCTTATCAGCGGCGGCCCTGCGGCAGGGGACATGATAGTGTTGCAGGGAAAGGAAAAAATCCGCTCCGGCAAACCGGTCAAAGGCGTTCCGGACCCCTACCGCGCCGGCGACAAGCAGGCGGGGAACCACTCCTGACGCCGGGGTATCCTTGAGGCCGCAAATTGCGACCTCAAGGGTACGCGCTTCACGTTGAGGAACGGGAGCGGCGTTCAGCCGCCGTGCAGGTTGTAGGTCTTGAGTTTGCGGGAAAGATAGCTGCGTTCGAGGCCGACGGCCTCGGCCATGCGGGAGATGTTGCCGCCGTATTCCTGAAGTTTTTGCGCCAGAAAGGCGGCTTCAAAGGCATTGCGGGCGCTTTTGAAGTCGCCGGCCGCGCCTGTCGCCGTGTGCTCCACTGCCGGGGCCGCGCCTGTTGTTATTTCCGGGGGAAGGTCGGCGAAGGTGATTGTCCGGCCGGGATAGAGAATCAGCATGCGCTCGATAAAGTTGCGCAGTTCGCGCACGTTGCCCGGCCAGAGGTAGGACCGCAGAGCCCCGGAAGCGTCGGCGGCAAAGGACACAGGGGCCAGACCCAACTCCTCGGCCAGAGACGCGGTGAAATAGTCGGCCAGCAGAAACACGTCGTCGCCCCGTTCGCGCAACGGAGGGACATGCAGGGGGAACACGCGCAGGCGATAATACAGGTCCTCGCGGAATTCTCCGGAGGCCATGGCTGCCTCCAGGTTCTTGTTGGTGGCCGCGATGACCCGCACGTCGGCGCGCAAGGTTTTGCTCCCTCCGACGCGCTCGAAACTTTTCTCCTGCAGTATACGTAGAATTTTGGCCTGGGTTTTCAGGCTCATATCGCCGATTTCATCGAGAAACAGCGTGCCTTGATGCGCCAGTTCGAATTTGCCGGCACGGGGGCCGTCCGCCCCGGTGAAGGCGCCTTTCTCGTGCCCGAACAATTCGCTTTCAATCAGTTCGTCGGGTATGGCCGCGCAGTTGACGGCGACCATAGCCTTGCCGCTTCTGCGCCCGGCATGGTGCAGGGCGCGTGCCGCCAATTCCTTGCCCGTGCCGTTTTCGCCCGTTATCAGCACGCAGGTGTCGAGGGGGGCGACGCGGCTTATTTGTTCGCGCAACTGCACCATGACCGGGGAGGTCCCCATGGGGCCGCCGATGTCGCGCATGTCCAGACGCGCGCGCAGTTCCGTGTTTTCCTGTTTCAGCGCCTGAAATTCCAAGGCGCGTTCGACGGCGAGGACCACCTTTTCCAGGGACAGAGGTTTTTCAATGAAGTCGTGCGCCCCTTTTTTGACGGCATTCACGGCCGTCTCAATGGTGCCGTGCCCGGAAATCATCAGCACGGGCATAGAGGGCCGGGTTGCGCGCATGATTTCCAGAGCGGCGAGACCGTCCATGCCGGGCAGCCAGATATCCAGAAAGACCAGATCCACGCTTTCTTTTTCAAGAAAACTCAGGGCCGTTTCCGCATCGCCTGCCTCAAAAACCTCGTGGCCTTCATCTTCGAGAATGCCGCGCAGGGAAAGGCGGATGCCGTATTCGTCATCCACGATAAGCAGTCGTCGGGGAGATTCCATGCCGGGGAAAGTAAAAAAGTCTCACGCCGCGGTCAAGGGTGAACAGCCTGTTTTATCAAGAGCACATCGGGCTTTTTTAGAAGTTTGTCGGCATGTCGCCGAATATCTTGGTACATGCGTCGGTAAATGGTCAAAAACTCGTTGGGTGGCTCAGGCGTGTGTTCAAGGCGTATAATTTTTTCGACGTTTGTCGCGCCGGCATTAAGCACGAATCTTCCCTGCAGCACAGCAACAGCAAAGTCAGCGCAGCCGTTCATATGCGATTCCGCGTGACCAAGCGTGTACAAACGAAAAAATTCTTGACGTATATTTCGGTGACAGCTAAACAATTCACTAGTCAGTAGAAGATTGCCTCGTTCCGGAAAAAAATATTTTTAATGGAGTGTGTGTATGACGACTAAATTCAAAATTATCGGTGGGTTCGGGTTCATGATTATCCTGTTGGCCACGGTGTCCGTGTTCGGCATCATTCAGTTGCGGAGTTCTTCTGCAGGCTTTACGACGTATCGCCGCTATGCGCAAATCAACGTCTTGGGCAGCGACATGAACGTCAAGGCCACGGATACTCTCAGGTACTTTAACCGGTTTCTGGCCGAATACGATCCGAAGCTGGTTGATAACACACTGACCAGCGTAGACGACTTTCTGAAA
>JAITDR010000096.1 GCA_031282465.1 Desulfovibrio sp. | reverse complement strand
TCACCAGTCTACGGTGATAAAACGAAAGTGTTTCAAGGAACATGGCCTATACGATATAAAGTATAAAATACTTTCTGACTTTCATTTTTTGGTACGTATTTTTAAAAGCAAGGCAAAATTTTTATATTTAAATTGTCTTATCGCGCATCATGATAGAAAAGGAATATCTTCTGATACTGACCTTGCTCGCAAGGAACGGAAAGCTATTATACAAGAGATGTATTCTGAAGCTGAAATTGCAAATTTTAAGCCCTCTGCTAAAAATAGAGCGATGATGCTTCGTCGTCTTCTTTCGTCAAAGAGATATAACCTGTGAAAAATCTTGGCGTATGAAAGATCCTCTTATTTCCATAATTATCCCTGTGTGGAATGCTGAACCTTATTTGCAGCGCTGTCTTGATAGTGTTGTGAATCAGACCTTATCAAGAATAGAAATTATTTGTGTTGATGATGCTTCAACAGATAGTAGTCTGAAAATATTGAACTCATATGCGAATCACGATTGTAGAATGTGTATTGTTAGCTTACAACAGAACCTAGGTGAGTCTGGCGCACGTAATTGCGGCCTTGCCCTTGTTCGTGGCAAGTATGTAGGCTTTGTAGATAATGATGACAAAATTGATCTAGATTTTTATGAAAAAATATATGAAAATGCAAAAGAAACAAATGCAGATATTTCAAAAGCAACACGGATGCATTATGCACTAAATAAAATTCCAGAAGAACATAATATAAATATATATATAAATAAAAACAAAGTGTACTTTACATCGCAGTGGTGGACTGGGATTTATAGAAAAAGTTTGATACGATCAAACAATATAAATTTCCCTATAGGCTTTCCCCTTAACGGTGATGCCGTTTTTCTCACAAAAGCTGTAATTTGCGCTAATAAGGTAGCGACCAGAAATGATATTTTTTATCATTATTATCGACGTGTTGACAGCGGGAATCCGGTCGTTATGTCTGTCGAGAAGATGATATCTATTATAGAAACAACAAAAATTATACTAAACTATATTAATGAAAAAAAGGATATTCTTGAAGATGACCAATATGATTATTTATATTATCTTCATTTGCTAAGAATAATGAGAGCAGTCTTGCGCCAAACAGAATGGAAACATCATGAAGTATCTATAAAAAAAATGGCTGCGGAAACGATCATAAGCTATATTGAAAAATGTTATAGAAGGCGATCGCTTGAACACTTTTTTTCTACGCGATTTCCCGATGTGCATAAAGCCTTGATCGAAAGCAATAAGGAATCTTTAACCGATATTTTTCTTTCGTACGCCAGCGACCATGCACTGAATGCACAGATTTTGCGCTATCGCTTCACTCATCCTGCCTCTGCTCACGAGGATTGGGAAATAACGAAATAACTCAAGGAGATTGCATGATTTTTGATACAGTCGCCAAACAAATACCAAAAGTTGCCGTCATTTTAGGCAATGGGCCTTCCCTGCGGGGTTTTGATTTTGCAAAAGAGCTGGAGGGATTTGATACCTTTGGCATGAATGCCGCCTGTCGCTATTGGCATACCATAGGCTGGTACCCTACCTACTATGCCAGTCTTGATCCTGCCCAATCTTTTTCTTTGAAAGAAGAAATCGCTGAACTTGTACGCAATAAAGAATATTACGGCATCAATGCCTTTTTGTTGCGGCAGAATATCGTGACATACCTTAATATACCCAAGGGGTCTGATTACGTCATCAATTACGAGTTCTGGATCGTCAAAAATAAATACCATACGCTCATGCAGTCAAATCGCATGACGACAGGAGCACTCACAACTTTATGGGCCGCCACGCTTGGATATAAACGCCTTATTCTTTTGGGTATGGACGCGCATTTCCCCGCCGGGCATGAAAAGTCGCTGCTCATTGCAAGAGATCCGAAATCACTTGCCAATAAATTTAGTTACACAAAACAGGTACAAATCGAAGAGCCATCCGCGGAAAACGCAAATTATTTTTTTGATGGATATTATAAAAAAGGTGACCGGCTATTTACATCAGCAGAAGATGATAAAAAGAACGGAGATCAAGCTCAATATGAATCTTGGTTGTTCATTCCAAGAGCAATGCAAAAGTTTGGTGTAGACGTTATTAATGCTAACTATAATTCCATGATCGATATTTTTTCAAAGTGCACATGGAGTGAAGCTAAGGAGAAATGTGAAAGGCGGTGACTGAAAATCTCTTTTTTCATCGTTTCCCTATTGGCAACCATGTACTGGGATGACAAACATGCACTTACTACGGCATAAATTCACTTTTTATAGGTCGACTAAAGTAAAGCCATGAGCATTCCAGCCCTTTCCCTTATAATCCCCATCCACAATTCCGAATCGTACCTTCAGGATTGTCTGGAAAGAATTCTCATGCAAACGGAGTCGAATATAGAAATTCTCTGTGTTGACGATGGTTCTACGGATCAGTCCTTAACCATGCTGCATAATTACGCCGATCATGACCCAAGAGTCAAGCTGATAAGCCACTCCAGCAACCAAGGCGTTTCCATGGCGCGCAACACCGGACTCCAGGCCGCCACGGGCGAGTATGCCGCCTTTGTGGACAGCGACGACTGCCTGAAACCCGATTTCTGCCGAAAGCTCTACGCAGCCGCTCGTCGCGCGGACGCCGATATTGCCAAAGGTAATTACGCTTACCGAAATCATGACAGGATAGACTTCAGCATCAACCGAAAAATCCGGGAAGACAAAACCAACTTTTATATTCAATGCAGCTCGGCCATATTTAGAACGGAAATGCTCAGAAAGCACGGCATACTCTTTTCGCCGGATCTCCACGCTTCCGAGGACCTTCTCTTTGCCTTCACCGCCGCCTGCCATGCCGACATGGTCGCCGTGGCCGACGACGCTCATATCATCATCAATACCCGGCCGGGGTCGGCCACGTTCGGTATTCCTGACCGCGACACCCTTGTTTCGCATTACAAGGCGCTCGACAGAATTTTGCATGAGGCGCTGTCTATCGGCATCGAAAAAGCGAGCTTCAATTATGTGCTCGCCTCTCTCTTTGCCTTGTTTATCCACATCGCGGCCAAAAACCGCGACCCGGAGATACGTTCTTTTGTTATCGCGGAAAACAGGCGGTTGTTCGGAGCGGCGCAGGCAGGCCGGCAGTTTGACCCCTGTCTGTTCAGCTCCGACCTTGTAGAGGCCGATAAACCGCTTTACGCCTGCCTGGAAGCAAACACTCTTCCTCTTTTTTTCCAAACTATCGACAACATGCAGGCGCAACGCTGCAGAATGTTGAGGAACCGGGCACATGACGCAGTCCGCTCCAGTTAATCCTTCACGCTCGCGGCACATGAGCGGCGCTTGTCGTGCCGAACCGCCTGCCTGCACGCTGTTTATGACATCCCGCTGTAGTCTGGCCTGCGCGTGGTGCCGCCGGGCCAAAATCGGCATCAATCCGACGCCTCCCATGACTTTGACGATTGTGCGGCGGCTTTTGGATCAATATCCGGACATCTCCGTGTTCGCCATGGCAGGACAAGGGGAACCCACGCTCGCACCGGAATTTGCCGACATTGCGCGTTACCTCGCTCAAGCGGGCAAAGTCCTCATTCTGGATACAAACGGCGTCAATGCGGGATCGGTCGCCGAACTCAAGGGGAGTTTCTCCCGCATCAGCCTTAGCCTTTACGGCTACGACAGGGCGTCGTTTACCGCTTATACGGGCTTCGACGGTTTTGACGCCGTGATGGATTCCTACCGCGTATACCGTGAAACCTGCTCCCAAGTGTGCATTTCATATATCGTGGACAAGGATGCCTTGCAGGACGTGCGGCGTATGTTTGATCTGTGCGATGCGCTCCAGCCGTCCCGCCTTTTGCTCTACAACCCCCTCTGCTACGACGACAGCGATACGGTTCAAAAGGCGAAAGTCATTACAGCGCGGGATGAAGATGTGATCGCGGCCATAGCGGACATAGCCGTAGGAAGACAGTATCCCGTAGATCTCCCGCCCTATCCGGATTACAGAACGCCGCTCAACTCCTGCCGATCTTACTGCGCCGTCATCAACGTCGATGGTAACGGCAATATCGGCGGCTGCCTGCGTAAGGTACCGCCGGACGAGCGCTACGGCAATGTGTTCCGCGATGCCGACTGTTTTAATACCCCTGAAATGTTGCGCCTCCGCCGCAGGCAGATGGTGGGATACCCCCCTCATCCGGAATGCTCGAACTGTTTCGGCAACTGGGGCTATGGCGACTACCGGTCTTTACTTTGGAAAAAGGATGTTTCGCAATGCGGATGATTAGAAGCAACGGGTTGATCTCCGTCATCATACCCGTCTGGAACGGCTCTGCCTACCTCCGGGAGGCCATTGCAAGCGTCCGGGCGCAGGATGTGGGCACGGAAATCATTGTGGTTGACGACGGCTCCACCGACGGTTCGCGTGAGGCGGCTGCCGCGCTCGGCTGTACGCCCGTTGTTGTTCCTCATGCGGGTATTGCCAAGGCCTGCAACATCGGCCTGCGCCGCGCTACGGGCGATTACTTGATGATGCTGGATCAGGATGATGTCTTGTGCCCCGGTAGTCTGGGGAAGCTGCTGGGAGCTTTCGCGCAGGACGGCAGCTTGCACGCCGCAGCGGCCAAAGCTCAGGATTTCATTTCCCCCGATCTGGATGGTGAAGCGCGGGATAGTCTCCTGCCGCGTGCGGAGCCTTACCACGGCCTGATGACAGGTGCCCTACTGCTGCAACGTGACGCACGGGAGATTGTGGGCGACTTCAATGAATCCTTTCAGGCAGGGCAGGCAGTCGATTATCTGCTGCGCATCGAAAGGAGCGGCATCAACTATAAACAGCTTGATTTTGTTTCCGTCATGCGCCGTTTGCATGCGAAAAACACCGGCCGGACAATGAAGGACAAACGATTCGGAGACTATGGGGCAATACTGCGCGCCAGACTGGCGGGAACGGTGAACAATGGATGAACTGCAAAAAAAGTACGAGGTGGATGACAGCTTTTTCCACAGGTACTTTGTCCGTAACGCGGAAAACCGGTTTGTCAACAACTTGAAACGGTTCATGCTCTGGCGCGAAGGGACTTTTCATAACCCCAAGGAGAAGCTGCGTTATGTCAAGGCGTTCTTGGTCGAGGAGCTTGAAGATTTCTATGAAAAAGGCCGTTTTGTTCTGCCGCAGATCGGCTTTTCCCTGACCACGCGCTGCACCCTGCGCTGCCGGGATTGTATCGCTCTGTCCCCGCTGTTTGAAGACAGGCGTTTAGGCCGGACGTTCACGCATATTGACGTGACGGCTGACGAATTCCGGCGTGAGTTGACCGCAATCGCGGACAGCGTTGACGGCATAAAGCGCCTGTTTCTCCACGGCGGCGAACCATTCTTGAACAAGGATCTTCCCGAAATCATCGAATGTAGCGCAAAGTGCGAAAAAATCGAGCTTGTAGAGCTTATCACAAATGCCACCGTTGTGCCGCAGGAAGAGGTGCTGGAAGTGATAGCCGGGCATAAAGACAAAATTTACCTCGCCGTCAACAATTATTCCCAAAACCCGGATCTTCGGAACCGCTTGCGCTATGAAGAAATAATCGCGCTGCTTAAGGAGCGGGGCATCAAGCACCCCCTCTATTCAGAATTGTACTGGTACCGTCAGGAACCTCTTCAAGACCAGGGGTACACGCCGGAAAAAACGCGGCACATGTTCGCCGGCTGCTGGTGTAAACACAGCCTGCAAATACTCGACGGTATCCTGGCGATATGCCCCAGGGCGTCAATCGGCATGCTGCTCGGTCTATTCGATGCGCCTGCTGAAGATATCGTGAATCTCCGCAAATGCGATACCAGCGGGCTGCGGCAGGAGCTTCTGGCGTTTTACCGGAAGGATGTCTATGCCGCTTGCGCTTACTGCGCCCCTCAAATGGATGTTATACCCCCGGCCCTGCAGGCAAAAAATTGACGCCGGAGGGCACTTTCATGGAAAAAAGACATATTGCGCGCTTTGGCCTGGATGTTTCCCTTCTGGGATTCGGCGCCATGCGCCTTCCGCTCCTTGCCGGCAGCAAAACGGCCATAGATCAGGGGCAGGCTGAAGCCATGCTTGACCGAGCCATTGCGGCCGGGGTGAATTACTTTGATACAGCGTATACCTACCATAATGGAATAAGTGAACTGTTTTTAGGAAAAATACTGCGCAACTATCCTCGGAACAGTTTTTTCCTGGCGGATAAACTTCCTTTATGGACTCTGAAAACACGAGATGACGCGGAACGTATTTTCGCTTCTCAACTTAAAAGATGCAGAGTTGAATATTTTGATTTCTACCTGCTGCACGGTCTGAATGCGGATTTGTATGCTCGGGCGGTGCGCCTCGGACTTTACGACTGGCTTTACGAAAAAAAAGAACGGGAGATAGTACGCCACATAGGTTTTTCCTTTCATGATTCGCCCGACGTCTTCCGGAAAATACTGAACGGACATGCTTGGGATTTTGCCCAAATCCAGTTGAATTATGTAGACTGGGAGGCTTGCGGAGCCGAACGGCTCTATGCGCTTCTCCAAGAGCGTCGCATTCCCGCGATCATTATGGAGCCGGTCAGGGGAGGTTCATTGGCCGACCTGCCGGAAAAAGCCGCCATGCTGTTGAAGCGGTCAGATCCGGAAGCAAGCGCGGCATCCTGGGCTATCCGCTATGCGGCCTCCCTGGAAAACGTCATGGTGGTTTTGAGCGGTATGAGTACCTTGGAGCAGGTGGAAGACAACATCAAAACCATGACGGCCTTTTCTCCGCTTTCAGACGGCGAGCGCGACATACTCCGCAGAGCGGCATCCATCTATCTCTCATCCGGGGACATACCATGCACCGCTTGCGGCTATTGTTCTCCATGCCCCCGGCATGTCGACATTTCAGGCGTATTCGCCGTGTACAACCATAGGAACCGGGGCGGCTTCACGCAGTTGTATCGCGCCATACCTGAAACCGCGCAAGCGCATAACTGTGTGGTTTGCGGTCTCTGTCTTGAACGCTGTCCGCAAAAGATAGACATTCCTGCCGGGTTACGGGACGTTACCGCGTTTGCCGGCAACGAAAACGGAGCTTAAGGCGCGCCTGCATGATACATGAAAAATTTCTTGCAGACTTCCTGCGCGTATACATAATCCTCCCCAAGCCCCTCCAGCGCGCCGCGTTGCGTGTCTTTGCCTGCATCGTGTTGCAGGCTGTGCTGGAAATCTGCGGCATCCTGGCTATTTCTTTTCTTGCTATAAGCATCGCCGCGCCCGAAAGGCTGTTTGCCCTGAAACCGGTGGAAGCGGCTTTCCGGATGTTTCCCCAACTGACGGTCTTGCATGAAGACCCGCGTCTTTTTTCCCTGCTTGCAGCGGCCGGGACCACCTGCGCGACGGCAGCCAAAAACGGGGTTACCGCTTTGGTAAACCTCATGACTTCCAAGCTGGGCGAACGCATCGCCCTGTTTGCCGGGGAAACGCTGTTTCGCCGTTTCCTGTACAGCCCCTATGTGCAGCATCTGGCGGGAGACAGCGGCACCATGTTCCAAGGCCTTTCCTGGCGGACGCAACTGGCAAAAATGGTAACCCAGCTTATGGCCGTGTACACCTATGCCGCCGTCACTCTGGCCCTGACCGTTACACTTGTCTGCTTCACACCCGGAATCATTCTGCTGGTTATGCTGATCATGGGCGGCATCGCGGCCTGCGTATACAGGGCGCTGAGAAGCTCCATTGATCAGGCAGGCAAAGACGTCGCCGAATGGAGCAAGGCAGAAACCAAGGTCACGCTGAACGCCATGCGGGGAATCCGCGAAACCCTCATCTATCGACAACAGGAAGTATTTTTTGAGCGCTTTCGGCAAGCCTGTAAGGCCGGCGTTCCGGACAGGGCCTTTCTGACTCTTGCTCCGCCCATTCCCACCTGGATATTGGAAACCTCAGGTTTTGTAGTTATCCTGGCCGTACTCTGGATTATGTTGGCGGTGCAGGATGCCTCGGCCGCCCGCATTACCGCCGTTTTGACCATGATCATGTTGATTGCGTGGCGTATTCTCCCGCTGCTCAACCGTTCCCTCAGCGCGCTGGTAGCAGTGCGCGGTTCGCGCCGGCAGGCCTTGGAATGCCTTTCCCGCGTTGAAGAAGCCTTGGAGAATCCCGTGCCGGAATTAGCGGACCCGGATCCTGATTTCAGCTTTTGTGAAAGCATCAGCTTCCGCAACATGTCTTTCGCATACCCCAAGGTCGAAGAACCTTGCCTGCGTGATCTGACGTTTACCATTCCGTGCGGAAGCCGGGTGGGCATTATCGGGCGGTCCGGCGCGGGGAAGAGCACTCTTGCCGCCGTCCTCAGCGGTCTTACGGAACCGACGCAGGGGGAGATGCTTGTCGACGGCAGGGTCTTGAATCCCTCCGAGCTTGCGGCCTACCGGCGACAGGTGGGCTATGTACCGCAAAATCCCTATATCATGGGCGGGACCATCGCGGAAAACGTGGCTTTCAGCCGATGGGGCAAACCCTGGGATGAGGAGAAGGTGCTGCGGGCCTGCCGCATGGCGGCGTTTGATGTCGCCCTGCAGCGCGGCATAGAGTTCTCTTTGGGGCAGGACGGGGCCGGGCTTTCCGGCGGAGAGGCGCAGCGCCTGTCCATAGCCCGTGCCCTGTACGCGGACCCTTCCGTACTCATTCTTGACGAAGCGACCAGCGCCCTGGATTCGGGTGTGGAAACGGCCGTCATGAACACGATTTTCGCCCTGCCTCGAGGGATCACCACCATTACCATCGCCCACCGGTTGAGCACGGTGGATCGTTGCGACAGTTTGGTCTGGATTGACGCGGGAGCAATCCGGATGACCGGCCCGCCGTACGATGTTTTGCCGAAGTACAAGGAATTTCTTGAGCAGACAAGCGCCTCGGACGTATTGAGCCGGAGCGTGCCGGCAACGGGAAGTGATGATTCTCCCGCCTGAGCTAGGGGCGGAAAGGCGTTCAATCTATCCCGTAAATCACGAATCATCTCTGCGGAAATGGCGCGGGATGCGGATATCGTGCCGAACACGGCCAAAAAGTGGCTTTCTATCCTTCAATCCTCCGGGATCGTTTACCTGCTTGAGCCGTATTACAACAACGTCACCAAGCGTCTGGTGAAAAGCCCTAAACTCTATTTGCTGGATACCGGTCTGGCCGCCTACCTCACCGAATGGTCCAGCCCGGAAACGCTGGAAGCCGGGGCTATGTCCGGTGCCGTTCTGGAAACCCGGATTCTGGGCGAACTACTGAAAAGCTGGCAGCACAACGGCCTGCGCGCGCCGTTTTACTATTACCGGGACACAGATGGTAAAGAAATCGACCTACTGATCACGCAGGACGGCACGCTGTACCCCCTGGAGTTCAAAAAAACCGCATCGCCGGATAAGAGCGCGGTACGGCATTTCAGCGTGCTGGAAAAACTGGGCCTGCCTGTGGGGATGGGCGCGGTGGTTTGTCTGGCCGGGCAGGCGCTGCCGCTGACAGAGAAGGCGTGGAGTGTGCCGGCGGGGTGGATGTGAGTAGAATATCTGGGGCAGGAATCAGTGCAGCTGACTTTCGTATCAAAGATACCATCAGCTTTTTGAGTATATGTTTCTTGTTAAACTGAATGCAGATGATCATGCGTACTAACTTGATATATCTGTACCCCGGCTTTTCTGAAATGCGCGCAGTTGAATGTCGCTACGCCGATGCCTTTCTCAAGAGCCGTTGCTGCAATGTATCCATCGGCAAAAGCTAAAGATTTTTTGCGAGCCAAGGCAATCGCCTTCGTAATGATATAAGCGTCGAAGACGGTAAAGTTAGGAATACTCAACATAGATTCCAAGATATCCAAGATTTCGGCATGAGGTAAACGAAAGGTAGAGTGCAGGACCCATGCGACTTCAAAGAAAACAGGAGGGCCGCAAAACAATTCTATTTCGCCCTGCTTTGCTGACATAAGCAACTTCTCGGCAGTATCTGCCTGCTGCACGTCGTCATGGGCAAAGAAACGCAGAAAGATATTGCTGTCAACGAAAAAGCGTTTCATTCAGGTGCGCTCCATAATTTGTCTGCCTACTTCCGGCGTCAGCAAGTCTTCCTCATTATCTGGGCACGATCCTGAAAGCCTGCCTTTCAGAGAAAAAAAATCGAGAGGCTTTTTCAAGACAAATCCATTTTCAGAAACTTCTCCAATGAGTTTGTCGCCGGGCTTGATTTCGAATTTTACGCGGACGTCGACAGGAATTGTGATTTGCCCTTTGGCCGATACGGTCATGATGTCGTTCATACGAAATCACTTTTTCTCCCATTGGTAATTTATTCCGACTTTTTGAAAAAGTACTACATCCGAAGATTTGCGTCAACATGACGGGGAGAACAAGGTTATACAGCGTAATATATTGATGTGATACAACATGACGTCCTACCTTTTTTGCCCAATTCACGCCTATTTCAATATCCGCTTTGCCGGATTGCCGATATCCCTGTTGCCGTGCAAGGGTATCGGGGCAGGAGGCGACATAATTGACGAAAGATGCTTCCGCGTTTTAGAATTTTATCAGGAAATCTGCCGAAAGAGGTGTTCGTATGCACGAAAAAACCAATGTGTCGGTCATTACGCTCGGTTATTGTTCGAGGCTTCGCCCGCATCCGCACCGGGCGGGCGCGAACCTGCGCCCTTTGCGGCCGCGGCCGCGCGTGCCAGTTCTTCCGCGGCCGCGCGTGCGTTGCCGCCGTGTTGTTTAACAATCCTGCTTACAGCGTCGTAGCCGAGGAGCGGCGTAAAGGAAGCCGCGAAAGCGTGGGATTTTTCCAGCAGTTCGCGGCAGCGTTCCCGGTCCGGTTCCAAAAGCAGCACGCATTTCTCCCGGAACAGAGTGACGGCGCGGACGGCCAGAGAGAGGTTCTCCAACAGCGTATCGGCAATCAGGGGCAGGAAGGCGTTCAATTCGAACTCCCCGTGCGCTGCCGCCGTACATATCGCCTGATCGCCGGCCATAATACGCATGGCGACCTGCATGACCATTTCCGGGATGACCGGATTGACCTTGCCGGGCATAATAGTGCTGCCCGCCTGCAATGCGGCGAGGCGTATTTCCCCCAGACCGCCGTGCGGACCGGAATTCATGAGGCGCAAATCGCCTGCCGTTTTCATGAGGTTGACGGCCAGGGCTTTCAACAGGCCGGAAACTTCCACGAACACGTCGTTGTTCTGCGTGATGTCCATAGGGTATTCGGCAAGAGCCAGGCCGATGTCGGTGATGCGGCGCAATTCTTCGAGAGTACGGAAGCGCACGGCGCGGTCCGAATTGTCGCTCAACCCCACGGCCGTGCCGCCTAGGTTGACCTGACGCAGCCGTTCCTCAATTTTGTACAGACGCCAGCGGTCGCGGGCCAGAGCTTGGGCATAGGCGCCGAACTCTCCGCCCAGAGTTACCGGGACGGCATCCATAAGTTCGGTCCGGCCCAATTTGGCGATGTCGTCGAAGGCGTTTTCTTTTTCCTGCAGCGCCTGCTGCAGGGAGGCGCACTCCGCGCTCAGGTCGCGCAGGCGCTCTATGGCCGCTATACGCAACGCCGTGGGGTAGACGTCATTGGTGGACTGCCCCCGGTTCACGTCGTCCAGCGGGTGCACGACGTCGTATTCGCCCGGACGCCGGCCCAGGAGCAGCAGGGCCGTGTTCGCAAGCACCTCGTTGACGTTCATGTGCGAGGAAGTGCCCGCGCCGCCCTGCAGGGCGTCGATGATGAACATGTCGTCGGCTTCGCCGGCGAGTACCTTGTCACAGGCGGCGGCCACGGCCTCGTACACGCCGGGCCGGCCTGTTCCCGTATGGATGCAGGCGAGCGCGACCGCCTTTTTGACCTTTACCACGGCGCGGATAAGTCCCATATCTGTCCGTCTGCCGCCGAGGGCGAAGTTCTCCCGCGCCCTGGCGCTTTGCAGCCCGTACAGGGCGTTGTCGGGCAGTTCCATCCCGCCGAGAACGTCTTCTTCAGTACGCATGCGGTGCTCTCCTCAATACACGGGAGCCTGTTTGCGAAAATACCATGTGGGGGACCCTTACGAACGGATGAAAGTCAACTACGTTTTTTTCTTCCTACCCGCAAGAAATCCGAAAGGAGCGCATCGTTAAGCGCCCTCCGCGCCGGGCATTCGCGCCGGGCTGGACCCGGCCGGCGCATGATGCTATTATTTCTCAAAACACACATTCTACCGCCGCGCGACGGCACAACGCACCGAAAGGATGCACGGGTATTTTTTCGCTGCCGGATATCCCGACAACACGCGCGCCGGACTATACCGCACAGAGAGGCTTCATGGGCATCATTCACCAGACGGGCGGCAACCGCGTCTTCACCCTGCAGGACAGGGAGAAACCCCAACTCTACCGCGAACTGTTCCCGTACACCAGCGTCTGCCGTACCTCCTTCGACAAGGTGTTGCTGACGCCGAACCCCGGCGACAGGATGCACATCACCGACACCACCTTCCGTGACGGCCAGCAGGCCCGCACTCCGTACACGGTCAGACAGATTGCCCGCATGTTCGACTTCCTGCACCGCCTGGGCGGCAAAACCGGCCTGATCCGCGCCTCGGAATTTTTCATCTACTCAGCCAAAGACCGCAAGGCGGTGGAAGTCTGTCGCTCGCGCGGCTACCGTTTCCCTCAGATCACCGCCTGGATCCGCGCCGACAAACAAGACCTCAAGCTGGTACGGGACATGGAATTTGCCGAAACCGGCATGCTGACCAGCGTTTCCGACTACCATATTTTTCTGAAGCTGAACAAAACCCGCCGGCAGGCCATGGACATGTATACGGATCTGGCCGAACAAGCCCTGGAATGGGGCATAATCCCGCGCTGCCACTTTGAAGACGTGACCAGGGCGGATATTTACGGCTTCTGTCTGCCTCTGGCCCAAAAACTCATGGAACTTTCCCACGCGAGCGGCATGCCCGTCAAAATCCGCCTCTGCGACACCATGGGCTACGGCGTGCCTTGGCCGGGCGCAGCCCTGCCCCGCTCCGTGCAACGCATTGTGCGGACCTTCATCGACGAGGCGGGCGTGCCGGGCGAATATCTGGAATGGCACGGCCACAACGATTTCCACAAAGTGCTGGTCAACGGCGTCACCGCCTGGCTGTACGGCTGCGGCGCGGTGAACGGCACACTCTTCGGTTTCGGGGAACGCACCGGCAATACCCCCCTGGAAGCCCTGCTCATCGAATATATCTCGCTCACCGGCGACGATGCGGCGGCCGATACCACTATCTTGAGCGAAGTAGCGGAATTTTTTGAAAAAGAACTGCGGTATCAGATTCCGCACAACTATCCTTTCGTCGGCCGCGACTTCAACGCCACAAGCGCCGGTGTCCACGCCGACGGCCTGACCAAAAACGAAGAAATCTACAATATCTTCGATACGCGCCGGCTGCTGAACCGCCCCGTCCCCATTACCCTCACGGACAAAACCGGCCGCGCCGGCGCGGCATACTGGATCAATACCAACCTGCGCCTGCCCGAAGGCCGGCAGATCTCCAAAAAACACCCGGCCGTGGGGCAGATATACGACGCCGTCATGGCCGCGTACGAAGGCGGACGCACGACCAGCTTTTCCCACGAAGAAATCGAGGCCCTCGTCCAGCGCTATATGCCGGAACTTTTCGTCACCGAATTCGACCACGTCAAACAGACCGCAGGCGACCTCGCCGCCCGCCTCATCCAACGCCTGGCCCGCAACAAAGAACTGACGGGCTTCGGCGAAGACGCCCTGGCCCGCCTCTACGCCTTTGCCGCCGAGTACCCGTTCATCCAGTACCTCTATCTCACGGACGACAAAGGCACGCTGAAATGCGCGGCAATCACCGACCCCAACTACAAGGAACGCTACGAAGCCCTGCCCGTGGGCTACGATTTTTCCCAGCGTGAATGGTTCAGGATTCCCATGCAGACCGGCGACCTGCATATCATGGATCTCTACCAGTCCATGATTACGAGTAAACTGGTGATTACCGTGTCCTGCGCGGTCACCGACGAACAGGACCGCATCGTGGGCGTGCTCGGCGCGGATCTTCAACTTGAACAACTGCTCAAGCGCGCTCAGTCCCTCCAACAGGAGGTCGCGCCCGCCGACGAGACCGACGCCGATGCCGAAAACGGCGGTGAATAGAAAGTATGTCGGGGCCCCACAAAAAGTATCTAATGAAGAAGGCTCCATGCGAAAAACAGTATATTGGATTGAAGGCGACGGCGTAGGCCCGGAAATCTGGCGGGCCGCGCGCCCGGTCATCGACGCGGCCCTGCGCCTGGAATCCGGCCCGACTCTGGACTGGGTCGAACTTCCTGCAGGGGAAAAGGCCGTGGCTGAAACGGGCAGTCCTTTGCCCGAGTCTGTACTGCGCACCCTGTCGCAGGCCGATGTCGCCGTGAAAGGCCCGCTCGGCACGCCCGTGGGCGCCGGCATGCGCAGTCTGAATGTGGCTTTGCGGCAGGCGCTCGACCTGTACGCCTGCATCAGGCCGGTGCGGCATTTTCCGGGGATCGAAAGCCCGGTCAGACATCCCGAGCGGGTGGATATCGTCGTCTTCCGCGAGAATACGGAAGACGTGTACGCCGGCATCGAATACGCGGCCGGCAGCCCCGAGGCCCGCAGGCTGATTGCCTTTCTGCGCGAGGAACTCGGCGCGACGTCCCTGCGCGGCGACGAGGCCGCAGGTATCAAGCCGATGTCGGAATACGCTTCCGTGCGGCTCATACGCCGCGCCCTGCGTTACGCCCTGGACCGGGGGCTCGGCAGCCTGACCCTGGTGCACAAGGGCAATATCATGAAATACACCGAGGGAGCCTTTCGCCGCTGGGGTTACGAGCTGGCGGCGCGCGAGTTCGCCGGGCAAACCTGCACGGAAAGCAACCCCGAACCCGGCAGGCTGGTGGTCAAAGACCGCATCGCCGACGCCATGTTCCAGGAAATACTTCTGCGCCCGGAACAGCACAGGGTGCTGGCGGCCTCCAACCTGAACGGCGACTATCTTTCCGATGCCCTGGCCGCGCAGGTCGGCGGCCTGGGCCTTGCGCCCGGCGTCAACATGTCCGACAGCCTGGCGTTTTTTGAAGCGACGCACGGCACGGCGCCGGACATCGCAGGCAAAGACAGGGCCAACCCCGGCAGCCTGATGCTCTGCGGAGCCATGCTGCTGGAGCATCTCGGCGTGCCGAAGGCGGCCGGACGCATCCGCGCCGCCCTGGAAAAGAGCATCGCCGCCGAAAGCGTGACCGCGGATCTCGCGACGCAGGTTCCCGGCGCGAAAACGGTCGGTTGCGCCGCCTTCGGCGATATTGTAGGGGCGAACCTGTGATCCGGCTCATCAACGAACCCGTAGTGTTGCGCAAAGGCGTCATCCTGAGCGCGGCCGAGGCCGAGGCGCTGGACATCGACAGGGCGGCCGCGCGCCGGGGAACGATAACCGCCCGCATTCTGGCGGCACACAATCGGCAAGCCGCCGGCCGGCCCGCTGAGATGCATCCCGAGGGAGGAGAACCCGGCGGCGAGGCGGCCTTGCTGCGCCTGCGTTTCGATGCCTTGGCTTCGCACGACATCACCTACGTGGGCATTGTTCAGACGGCGCGGGCCGGCGGCCTGCGCGAGTTCCCCATGCCCTATGTGCTGACCAACTGTCACAACAGCCTGTGCGCGGTGGGCGGGACCATCAACGAGGACGACCATGTTTTCGGGCTGTCCGCCGCGCGCAGATACGGCGGTATTTTCGTGCCCCCGCATCTCGCGGTCATTCATCAGTATGTCCGTGAAATGATGACCGTATGCGGCGGCATGATTTTGGGCTCGGACAGCCATACCCGCTACGGCGCGCTGGGCGTCATGGGCATAGGCGAGGGGGGGCCGGAACTGGTCAAGCAACTGCTCGGCAAAACCTACGATCTGCCTCCGCCGAGGGTCGTCGGCGTGCGGCTTGAGGGCGCGCCGAGGCCGGGCGTCGGCCCGCAGGATGTGGCTCTGGCGCTTATAGGGGCCGTGTTCAACAACGGCTTCGTGAAAAACAGCGTCATGGAATTTTTCGGATCCGGCCTGGCGAGGCTTTCTGTGGAATACCGTTGCGGCATAGACGTCATGACCACGGAAACCGCCTGTTTGTCTTCCGTATGGGCAACGGACGACGCGGTGCGCGAATATCTGGCCCTGCACGGCCGGTCCGGGGATTTCGCTCCCCTCGCGCCCGGGGACGACGCCGCCTACGACGGGCTGATCCGGGTGGACCTCGGCGGCATAGAGCCGATGATAGCCCTGCCGTTCCACCCGAGCAACATCCGGACCATCGCCGAAATGAACAGCGAGCCGCGCGACATCCTGCGTCTCGTGGAACGGGAAGCGGAGGCGCTGTTCGGCAGGGGCGGTCCGAAGCTGAACTTGTGCGGCAAGGTGCGCGACGGCCGCTTGTGGGCCGACCAGGGCGTGATTGCGGGCTGCGCGGGGGGCTCCTTTGAAAACATCGTCGCGGCCGCGGCGATTGTGGACGGCAAGGGAACGGGCGGGCCGGACTTCACGCTCGCCGTGTATCCGGCGAGCGCGCCGCAGTCCCTGGCCCTGATGCGCTGCGGTGCAGCAGCGACGCTCACTGCCGCCGGCGCCGTGCTCAGGAGCGCGTTCTGCGGCCCCTGCTTCGGCGCGGGCGATACTCCGGCCGACGGGGCTTTGTCCCTGCGGCACACCACCCGCAATTTCCCGAACCGCGAAGGCTCCAGTCCGGCCGGCGGGCAGCTTGCCGCCGTGGCCCTGATGGACGCCCGGTCCATAGCCGCCACCGCGGCGGCAGGCGGACGTTTGACCTCGGCTGCGGAACTGGACCGGGAACGTCTGGAACCGCGCATCCATCCCGACTACAGCTTCGACCCGGGCATTTACAAACGCCGCGTTTACAACGGCTTCGGCGCGCCGGAGCCCGACCGCCCCCTGGTGCTCGGCCCGAACATAGCGGACTGGCCTCCCATGCCTGCCTTGCCGGAGCACCTCATCCTGCGCATGGCGTCCGTCATCACCGACCCTGTGACCACGACGGACGAACTGATTCCGTCCGGGGAAACCTCTTCCCTGCGCTCCAACCCATTGAAATTGGCGGAATTTACCCTTTCCCGCAAAGACCCCGGCTATGTGGGCAGGGCGAAGGCAGCGGCGGCGCCGGAACAGCGCCGCAGGGAAAACCCGTTTGACCCGGCGGTGCGGGAGCTTGTCCGCACCCTGGGCGCGGCCTGCGGCGAGGCAGGCAGTGCATTGGCCCGCGATGACGCTGCGGCCCGCACGGGCTTCGGTTCCGCGCTGTTTGCCGTAAAACCCGGAGACGGGTCGGCGCGCGAGCAGGCGGCGTCTTCGCAGAAAGTGCTGGGCGGATGGGCGAATCTTGCTTTGGAATACGCCACAAAGCGCTACCGCTCCAACCTTGTCAACTGGGGCATGCTGCCTTTTGTCGTAAACGCGGCTCAGGCGGAGCGGCTGCGTGTGGGTGATTATCTGGTGTTGCCGGGCATCCGCGAGGCCGTCGCGCGGGGCAGGGAGGACATTCCGGCCTTGCTGGTCCGGGCTGAGGACGGAGAACTGCGCGCCGAAAATTTCACGCTGAGCTTAAAAAACCTGACTGAAGACGAACGGAGCATCATTCTCGACGGTTGCCTGATCAATCACTACAACAGGCAGGAGTAATGTGCGCCTCCCGCGCGGCAGGATACTGTAAGGCGGGCAGGCTTTCGGCATTCAAACGGACTCCAAACAAGCAACTCCGGGAACTACGCGTCACGTTTCCCGTCGGGCTGCGTCCGCTCCCCCAGCAGCCCGCAAAGTCCGAGACAACGCACGCCGGCGCAGTGCGGACACTTCGGCCGGGCCTGCCCGCGCCGGAGATCGGCATACAGGGCGCGCAAAAAAAGCGTCAAACGCCGTGCGCCCCAAAGCAGCGTACGGACAGAAGCCGGGAGGGACCGCCGTTCCCGCATAGCGTTTCTCCACGCCGTTTACTCTGTTGCCGTCGTGTACAGGCTGATGGATACGCCGAAACCCGGCGCCGAGGCAAGCCTGCCTGTTTCCGCGCCCTGCGGGTCGCAAATTGCGCTTGCAAGCCCGTGTGCAAAAGTATACGATAAGCGTTACTGTTTGCCGGCCCGACAAGCACATGGGCGCGCGGCCCGGCGACATGCAGTTTTTCATGATTTCTTTTTCGGAAACCCCCTTCTTTCAGGAAGGGCATGCCGGTCGGTACGCCGTCCCCCGGCGGGCAGGAGCCTGATGAGACGCTCCCGAATGTGTCCGACTGCCGCATAGAGCGGAGTCAACCGGCGGACAGGGATCTGATGCGGATTATAACCAGCAAGGAGAACGAATATGGCAAAGTTTCTTGAAGTCTACAAGTGTGACCAGTGCGGCAATATGGTGGAAGTTGTACACGCCGGCGACGGTGAAACCGCCTGTTGCGGGCAGCCTATGAAACTCCTGCGCGAAGGCGTTACGGACGCCGCGAGGGAAAAACATGTCCCGGTCATCGAAAAAACTCCCGGCGGCTACACGGTGAAAGTCGGCTCGGTCGCGCACCCCATGGAAGAAAAACATTTCATCCAATGGGTGGAACTCGTGGCCGACGGTGTGTCCTATACCCGCTTTTTCAAGCCGGGCGACGCTCCCGAGGCGACATTCAACATCGCGGACGCGAAAAACGTCTTCGCCCGCGAATACTGTAACCTTCACGGTCACTGGAAGGCCGAAGTCTAGTGCCGTGTAACGTATACATTTTCGCATCAACCCCGATGAGGGGGTCCGGGGGCGTAAAAATACAACGTTGCACTACACCAGCCGCTCTTTGAGAGGAAAATCCGATGAAATACGTATGTACACTTTGCGGGTACGTCTACGACCCCGCTGAAGGCGATCCCGACGGCGGCATCAAGCCGGGCACGGCGTTCGCCGATATCCCCGACGACTGGGTCTGCCCCGTCTGTGGAGCGGGCAAATCCGATTTTGAACCTGAATAAGGCCGAATACCCCTTGCCTTGAGCATGGGCGCTTCGGTCGTCACACCGGGCTCCCCGCCGGATGTGGGGAGCCTTTGCGGTTTTACGGGACCGGAAACATGCGGCAGAGCGGAGAAAAGCTGTATGCTGAAAGCGTTGGAAATCAAGAAAGATGTGTACTGGATTGGAGCCGTCGACTATCAGAGTCGCAACTTTCACGGCTATTCCCTTTCCCCGCGGGGAACAACGTACAACAACTATGTGATTCTGGACGAAAAGAAGACTGTTTTCGATACGGTCAAGCACGCCGACGCGCGTGTTTCCCTGGAACGCCTCGCTTCCGTCGTCAACCCCGAAGAAATCGACTACCTGGTGATTAACCATGTGGAAGCGGACCACGCAGGCGCATTGCCGATATTCATCAAGGCCTGCCGACCGGAAACCGTGTTCTGCTCACCTATGGGACTGAAGGCCGTGGAAGGCCACTTCCGGGCATGGAAAGACTGGCCGCTCAAGGTCGTGAAGAGCGGCGACGTGATCAGTCTCGGCAAACGCAGCGTGCATTTTCTTGAAACGCGCATGCTGCACTGGCCCGACAGCATGTTCTCCTATATCCCCGAGGACACGCTGCTGTTCAGCAACGATGCTTTCGGCCAGAATATCGCTTCTTCCGAGCGCTTCACCGACGAAATCAACAGCGAAATCCTGTTGAGCGCCATGAGCGAATACTATAACAACATTGTGCTGCCCTATTCACCTCAGGTGCTGAAAGTGCTGGATCAGGTCAAGACAATGGGGCTGGACATAGATATGATTGCCCCGGATCACGGACTTATTTTTAGGGGCAGGCAAAACACGGGATTCGCTCTGGAAACGTACAGGCGCTTTGCCGAGCAGAAGCCGCAGAAACGCGCGGTCATCGTCTACGACACCATGTGGCACAGCACGGAGGCCATGGCCTATTCCATAGCCGAAGGACTCGGAAGGGCGGGTGTGCCGTCGCGCATCATGAGCCTCAAGGAAAACCACCACAGCGCGGTGATGAGTGAAGTCGCCCGTTGCGGACTGGTCGTGGTGGGCTCGCCCACGCACAACAACGGCATTTTGCCCTTTGTCGCAGGCTTCTTGACATATATGAAGGGATTGCGCCCGCAAAACCGCTTGGGCGGCGCGTTCGGCTCCTTCGGCTGGTCGGGCGAATGCGTAAAAATCATCAGCGAACAGCTTGCCGGCATGGGCTTTGAATTGCCGGCGGAGCCGGTCAAGGTCAAATTCGTGCCCGATGCCGAAAGCCTGGAACAGTGCTTTGCCCTGGGTCTGACTCTGGGCCGGGCGCTTGAGGCAAAATGCGGCTGACGGCCGGGATTTGTGTTTTTTTGCGGGCGTGGAACGCGGCGCGGGCCGCCTGCCTGTTCAGTTGCCTGCTTTTGACCGGCGTTCTCGGCGCCTGCATCAACCTCAGCCCGGAATATACCGCGCCCTCCGTACCGGGAGGAATGCCGGCGGCTTACAAGGAAACCGGCGGACAACCGGGCCTGCAGCCCGGTGTCCGACTCCCCGGCCGTTGGTGGGCAATCTTTGAGGACCCCGTTCTGGACGACCTGATGCGGCGTTTGAACGGGGCCAACCAGACCTTGGCGGCGTCCGCCGCCGCGTTGCGCGGGGCCGCGGCTGCCGCCGACCTCGCCCGTTCCGCCCTGTTCCCCGTCTTTGCCGCGCAGGCGTCCGCACCACGCTCGGGTGGAGAAAACATGCGCGCCTTCGGGCGTTATTCCGGCGGTCCGCAAGCCTCCTGGGAAATAAGTTTTTGGAACGCCCTGCCCGCCTATGAGGCGGCCGGAGCAGAAGCCGAAGCGGCTGCAGCGGATTTCGCCGCCGCGCGTCTGCTCACGCAGTCCGATCTGGCCTTGTGCTATGTGCAGATGCGCACTCTGGACAGTCGCCGGGAACTCTACGAATCGACCATTGAGGCATATAAACGGGCTGCAGCCCTGACGGACAGCCAATACCGCGGCGGCATGGTTACCCGGATGGACCTTGAGCAGGCCCGCGCCCAACTGGCGGACGCGCAGGCACAACTTGCGGCCCTGGAACGGGAACGGGCGGAACTGGAACACGGCATTGCCGTGTTGTGCGGGCAAAGCCCTTCGTCGTTCGATCTGCCGCGCGCCCCTTTGACGGACCGCATCCCGGTCCTGCCCGGGGAACTGCCTTCGGCCCTGCTGCGGCGCAGGCCGGATATCGTCGCGGCGGAACGGCGTGTAGCCGCCGCCAATGAAAAGATCGGCGTGGCCAGGGGCGCGTGGTTTCCCGCCTTTAC
>JAITDR010000249.1 GCA_031282465.1 Desulfovibrio sp. | reverse complement strand
AAGGCTTTTTGGGCTTTACGGGACTTTCTTGGAGGAAGGTTTGGTGGAGATGAGGGGGGTTGAACCCCTGGCCTCCGCATTGCGAACGCGGCGCTCTCCCAACTGAGCTACATCCCCTTCGTTGCCCTTTGTACACCGAATACCATCTTGAGGCAAGCCCGCCGGACGCCGCCGTCAGGGCAGGCTGCATGTGTTTGCGCAACCGCAGCAAGGTCTTCGCCTCGTTTCATACCGTGAGCCGGGGCATGTCCGCACGGCAATACGGCGGCACGTCTATGCAGGCGAAACAACACGGCGCCGTTCAATTCCTATTCACCGGCGCCGCCTGTCGGGTGGAATCGTATCGTCGTTTATTTCTTATTGACGGATATGGAACGCGCCGCTTTTTCCTGCACCTTGCGCGGCAGGGTAATCGTCAAAACGCCGTTCTTGTGGTCCGCCGTTATCCCCTCTACATCCACGTCCTCAGGCAGGGACAGCGCACGCGTAAAGGTTCCGTATACGCGTTCAGTGTACAGCCCCGAAGCATCGGTACCTTCATCCGAACTTTTGTATTCATCCCGCTTTTCACCGCTGATAGTAAGTTCGTTGTCGTTGACCTCAACTTTTATATCGTTTTCGTCAACGCCGGGGACCTCAACATTGACTACGTACTGTTTTTCTTCTCTGCGGATATCCAGAACAGGACGCGGAATACCTACGGCGGCCGTGCGTGTGCTCGGGCCGTGCAAGGACAATCCGTCAAGCAGCACATCGAACAGACGGTCAATGCCCGTGAAACGGGAGAAGTCGGGAAGATCCGTCGTCCCCGGCGCCGTAAAAGCGCTGTTTATCCGGGGAAGGCCGAGGGGTCGTGTAATGGCTATAGCTTTCATGGTCATTCCTCCTTTTTTTTGCTTCCCGAAAAAAATAACTTGCGAAAGCGTATAGTCAAGACCGTTGCCGAAATTTTTTCCACAGAGGCTGTACCAGGCGGGCCGAGCTCCGCGCTGCGACCGGGGCGGTGCGGGTCCGGATCTGCGCCGGGCTACAGCAAATCATGCATGGCATACAGTTTGCCGGGCTTGCGCCCCTGCATGCGGCGCGCGGCAAAGAGCGCCCCGTTGGCGAAATTCTCCCTGGAATGCGCCTGATGCGTTACTTCCACACGCTCGCCCGGCCCCATGAAATATACGGTATGCACACCGACCACATCGCCGCCGCGCAGGGTCTGCACGCCGATTTCACCTTTCGGACGCTCGCCGACCAGCCCGTCCCTGCAATGCCGCTGCGCGGCGGCCGGCGACATCCCGCGCGCGTCGGCCAGACATTCGGCCAGCCGCAACGCCGTGCCGCTGGGGGCGTCCTTTTTCTTGTTATGATGTATTTCCAGAATTTCCATATCATAGCCGTCACCCAAGGCGCGGGCCAGTTCCGGCAGCAGCTTCAGCAGAACATTCACGCCGACGCTCATATTGGGGGACAGAAAAATCGGCGTCTTGCGCGCCAAATCCCCCAATTCCGCCTTTTCCTCCGGGCTGAAGCCCGTGGTGCCGATAATCTGTACCGCAGCGTGCCCGGCCGCCGCGCGCGCGACGGCCAGGGAAACGGACGGAGCCGTAAAATCCACCACAGTCGCCCCCGGCGTCCGCCGCAGCAGCGCTTCCACTTCCGTATCCGTCGGGCAACCCAAGCCCTGCAGCTTGTGCAGACAAACCGGGCTCTCGACGGCGCCCGCCAAATGCAGGTCCGGAGCCTCGGCCGCAAGCCGCGCCACGGTCGCGCCCATTCTTCCCGCCCCTCCCATAACAATAATGTCGATAAGCATGTCGCGCCTCGCGAATGTTTCGGCAACGCCGTTCAATGGATGGGGCTCCGCCCCACATTCCGCCGTGTAAAATGATTTCCCGCGGTCCCTTCTTCAGCCCCCCGCTCCATCGGGACAACTCAAGATTACCCCGCCTGCTGCGCTCAATCCCAACTTCGTTTGTCCTCTATGGGCCGGATTTGCGGCGGTAAGGTGCCGGGGGCAAGAACTTTGAGCACGGGCCGCAGTTTGATCTTTTCGCGAAAGAGATGCATCAACTCGTCTTCGCGCTTGAACGCTCCCGTTTCGATGTGCAGGGTCATTTCGTCGATACCGCCGGGGTTCGTGACTTCTATCTGCCAGCGTTTTATTTCCTCAAAGCGGGCCAGCACCTGCTCCACCTGATGCGGGTAGACGAACATGCCCTTGATGCGGGCCGTGGTGTCCACGCGCCCGACGATGCTGCCCAGACGGGGGCTGGTGCGGCCGCAAGTGCAGGGGGCGCGGTCTATGTAGGAAAGATCCCCCGTGGCCAGGCGGATCAGGGGGTAGGTCTTGTTGAAGGCGGTGACCACGACTTCCCCCACCTCGCCGTCTTTCAAGGGTATGCCCGTGTCCGGATGGCAGATCTCCACATAGGCCCTGTTGGCGATGTGCAGGCCTGTCTTGTGGAAGCATTCGTAGCCGATGCAGCCTACGTCCGCCGTGCCGTACCCCTGGCGCATGATAAGGTCGAATTTTTTCTCCAGCATGTTGCGGTTTT
>JAITDR010000183.1 GCA_031282465.1 Desulfovibrio sp. | reverse complement strand
AAATGCCGGTCATGGACGGCTACGAGGCCACCAGGCGCATTCTGGACAGCCGGGAATACCCGGACATGCCGATTTTCGCCATGACGGCTCATGCCTATCCGGAAGAACGGGAGCGCGCCCTCGCCATGGGCATGAAAGGTCACTTGACCAAACCCATTGACGTGGAAATGCTCTACCGGACGCTGCGGGAGGTTGCCGTTGCCGGAACCGGCGCCGTCGACGCCCGGTACAATGTGACGGTATAAGAAAACGCCGGGTTATTGTCTTGAAGGATATGTTTTCCCTCAACTTCTTCGGCGGAGAAACGGTTTCCTAATAGATATTTCAGTACGTTATGTTATGAAGGGGGCCGATGCGGACTCTGATGCGCCGCGGCGCGGGACAGGTAGAGCCGCAGCGTACGCAGCACTTCGCCCAGGTCAATCGGCTTGCCCACATGGTCGTCCATACCCGCTTGCAGACATTTCTCAATGTCTTCCTTGAATACGTTCGCGGTCATGGCCACGATGGGCACCTGAGCGGCCAGGGGATGCTTCAGGGCGCGGATGCGCCGCGTGGCCTCGTAACCGTCCATCTCCGGCATCTGCACATCCATGAAAATCATATTGTAGCGTTCGGGCTCGGCAGCGTACATCGCGACCGCCTGAGCGCCGTTTTCCGAACAGTCGATTGCCAGACCCGTCGGCTCAAGCAGGCTGAGGACGATTTCCCTGTTGATTTCCACATCCTCGGCCAGCAGGATGCGGAAACCCCGGAAACAATCCGCTTCCGCCTCCACGCGCTCTTCCTTCAGACTGCCCCTTCCCAGGCAACTGCTGATACAATCGGCCAGATCGGAAGGGAAGAGGGGCTTGGACAGGAATTTAACGACCCCGGACTGTTTCGCCTCCTCCTCAATCAGGCTCCATTCCGCCGCCGAAATCATGATGACGACGGATTTGTCCGCGCAGGAGTCCCTGATCTTGCGCGACAGTTCCATACCGTCCATGCCGGGCATTTTCCAGTCCACAAAGTTCAGGTCATAGGGTCCGTTGCGCTCGATCATCCGCAGGGCTTCGGCGCCGCCGGTCGCCGTGTCGCAGGCAAAGCCGAGCTGTTCGGCCAGTCGCGCGAAATACTGCAGGATTTCCGGATCGTCGTCGACGGCGAGCACACGCACCGTATCCCAGTCCACGCCTTCAAGCAGGGCGTGCTGTTCCCCGGCCCCCTTCTCGAGCCGCACGGTAAAGGAGAAAGTCGAGCCTTTGTCGGCCTCCGACTCCACCCATATGCGCCCGCCCATCATTTCCACAATGCGCTTGGATATGGCCAGGCCGAGGCCGGTGCCGCCGAATTTACGGGAGGTGCCGCTTTCCGCCTGCACAAAAGAACTGAAGATGCGCGCCTGCTGCTCCTCGCTGATGCCTATGCCCGTATCCGCAACCCGCACGAGCAGTGTACAGTGCGTATCCTCATCCTGCTCCAGTACGGCGCCCACGCGTATGGAGCCCGATTCCGGGGTAAATTTTACGGCATTGGAGAGCAGGTTTGTGATGACCTGCGCGAGGCGTTGGTCGTCGCCGTGCAGGATGCGCGGTATGTTTCTGTCGATGTTGACGAAAAGGTTCTGCTGTTTTTCGGCCACCTTGAAGTTGACCACATCACTCACTTTCCGGAGCATATTTTCAACATTGAAGTCTTCGGGCGAGAGGACAAACTTGTTGGCCTCGATTTTGGACATGTCCAGAATGTCGTTGATGATCCCGAGCAAATGCCGGGAAGCGTCCTCTATCCTGTCCAGGCAATATTCCTTGCGCTCCAGTAAGGGCGACGATTTTGCAATGGAAGTCATGCCGATGATGGCATTCAGGGGGGTGCGTATCTCGTGGCTCATGTTCGAGAGAAAGTCGGATTTCGCCGTGCTGGCGCGTTCGGCCATCTCACGCGCCCTCTCAATGACGGTCACGTCATGCAGGTGAACCATGACGCCTTCGTTGGCGCCGCTTTCACCGCTCATGGGCGTAAAGACCACGGTATACTTGTGCCGGCCTGTCTCTCCGCCTATTTCCGCCGTTTGTTCGGCCGGGGAGTTCGTGCGTACCGCTTCACGCATCAGGTCGAAGAGGGCGTCGGCGATCTCCGCCTCGGCGAAACGCCCGAAAACTTCCTGAAAGGTGCGGCCGACGAGGTACTTGGCGTCCGGGTTACCGATTTTCCCCAGAAAAACTTCGGTGCAGTAGACAAACCTGAAATTTTTGTCCAACAACAGGATGATGTCGGAGCTGTTTTGCAGCACCAGACGCATGTAACGTTCGCGTTCGCGTTGGGCAAGGGATTTGGCCGCCTCCCGGTTGGCCTTGGCAATGCTGACGGTACGCTCGTGTTCGATGGCCCTGTGCAGCCTGGCCGTTTCGCGCGCGGCTTTTTTCTCGTTTCTCTCCAACTCTTCAATACGCAGGCGTTGCGTTTCAACAAGCCCGCGCAATTCCCTCAACGCATCGTGCACGGCGTCGTTTTCCGCGTCGTCCGCTTCAAGCGGAGCGCGTGCGGCGTCGTCTTCCGCGCCGCAACCTGCAGAATTGCCCCTTCCATACCGCATCAGAACAGGCAAGCGGAGAAGGTAAAGTTGTGGTGCCGGTTGCGCCGGACGCCGTCGCGGCCTTTCACCGGGCAGATTTCACCGCCGGACAAGGCGAAAACATAGGACTTCTTTTCGCCGAGCTTTTCAACGACAAGGCGCATTTCTTCGTCCTGTTCGGGGGTCATCATAATGAAGCGCGTGACGCAGGGGAGCATCAGCAGACAGTTTTTCCCCTCCGTTTTCTGCATTTGGGCCAATGCGTCGCCGGCGCTTTCCATAATACCGTCCTTGTCGATTTCACCGCAGAAAAAGAAAGCCCCCTCCGGTACCTCGCCCCCGCACACAGCCCAGTTTTCCGGGGTCAGGGCATAGATGGCCAGAGCCACGGGTTTTGAGCCGTCGCCGTAATCCACCATCAGCGGCAACGTGGTATTGTCCTGTCCGATGCGCATGACGATACCGATATCTTTTAAGTATTCCAGCAGGGGGATATCGTTGGCTTTCTTGAGTATGCAGCCGTCGGATTCCGTAATAAGCGCCCGGCGGTCGCCGATGTTCTTGTCGGGGATGGAAGCCACGATGAATTCCGGCTCAAGGGGGCCGTGCAGGAGGAGCATGACGGCGGACTTTTCATGGAAGCGCCCGTTTCCGATGACGCCGGCGCCGGCATAGGACATGTCCATGCCGCTGGCCACGCTGCCCCATACGGGTATGCCGCCGCAGGCGGTATCCAGGTATTTGAGGATCTCCGCGCTGCTTATGTCGGAAAGAAAGGGGAACAGGCTGATGATGAAGGCGGGGTCGCCGGGCAGCGTTGCGCGCGCCGCGCCGTACGCTGCGGCCACGGCTTCTGCGGCGTTCGCGGCCGTCAGCGGTTCTGTGACGGCGGTTCGGAAAACAACGTCGTCCGCGCTCAACACGGCGAGATTGAGCATGAAGACGCCGTGCCCGGCGCCGGTCGCTCCGGCCATGGTCGTCATACCGATCACGTCGAAGGGCAGGCGGGCGCACAGTTCGTGGGCCACGCCGGATTCAACGAATTCCGGATGACAGAACAGTACGGCGGCGGACTCGGCAGACAGGCGGGCAAGGTCCACCTGTTCCAAAATCTCGGCAACGGCGCTCTCGATATCGTCGACTTCCTCGGTATATGCTGCGAACATCGTCGCCACGGCTGTACTCCCTTCTGCGGTAAGAGTCGTCCGGTAAAGCCCTGCGGAGCGGGTTACGCATAGGCAACGGCAATCACGTTTCCAAAAGTGCGTGTAGAAGTATATGCAGCCCGCGTTTTTGTCAAGGAAAGCCGGCAGGTTCTCCGCGGATTTCCGGCAAAACGCCGATGCGATTGCGCGCTCCCTCAACGGAAGGTATGGCCGCCAGCGTTTTTTCGAAAAAAAATACCTTGACGACGGTGCGGATACAGGGTATGTGCCCGACGTTTACAAGCGCAACATTGTTTTTTGTATTTTCGAGCAAGCGACCCCGGCCCGCGTTGCGGAGGCCGGGCGGCTCGTTCCAGGCGACGGTCACGGCGAACCGGTTGTTTTCCCCGATGCTGCGGCCTTCACCCGACTTCCGGTTCTGCCGGAAGTCGTTTTTCCGTGTCTCCTTCCCTCTTGGGAAAGAGCGCTCCACAGTCGTTCCGGTCCGCCGGAACGGCCCGGCGGTTTCGCCGGCGGTGGAGTGAAACATCCTTGCGGGCCTGCGGGCTTTTTGAGGGTGGCCCTGCGGCCCCCTTTTTTTTGGTGGAATCGGACAGGCATGGCGCACAACGCGTTGACGGAAGCCGTGGCGGCCCTGGCCGCTCCCTTGGCGCACAGTATGGGCCTTGCGCTCTGGGGGGTCGAACTGATACACGGCGGGCGCTTCGGCGTGCGTGTGTTCGTGGAAAATGCGGAAGAGTCCGGCCCGGACGCCCGCGGGGATTTCGGCGGACCGGATAATGCCCGCGCGGGCGACCCTGTCCGCGGAGCGGATGTGGAACAGTGCGCAAAGTTCTCCCGCCTGCTCGGTTTCACCTTGGACGCCGAGGACATCCTGCCCGGCCCCTATGTGCTGGAAGTATCCTCGCCGGGCATGGACCGCGCCTTTTTCGATGCGGGCCGGCTTGAACAGGCCGCAGGCCGTTGCGTGGAAGTGACCCTGCATAGCCCGGCCCCGACGTTTCCGGGCAGGAAGCACTTTCGCGGTACCCTTCTCGGCAGAGAGGGCGCAGACTTCATCCTCCGTTTCCGCGACGAACACAACCCGGACGCGGACGCCGAAGTGCGCTTTGCCTTCGCCGATGCCGCTAAAGTCCGCCTCGTCCCGCTGTTTCCCGACAAAAAGCTGCCCGGGCGGGGCGGCAAAAAGAAAGTATGAGGAGCTTCCCCGATGGGCCTCGAACTCAAGAAAGCTATCGATCAAATCAGCAAGGACAAAGGTCTGGACCGGGCCATGCTGGTCGAAACCCTGGAAGAAGCCGTCCGTACTTCGGTTCAGCGCAAATACGGCGAAGACGTCGACGTTGAAGTTTCCTTCAACGAAGAAACCGGGGAAATCGACGTCTTTCAGTACAAAATTGTTGTCGACCGGGTGGAGGACGAATGCGCCCAGGTGTCCCTTGAGGAGGCCCGCAAGCACGACCCCAGCATCCGCCTTGACGACGAAATGGGTTTCCGCCTGAAAGTCGAGGATCTCGGCCGCATCGCGGCGCAAAGCGCCAAGCAGGTCATCATACAGCGCATGCGTGACGCCGAACAGGGCATTATCTATGATGAATACAAGGACCGCATCAACGAAATAGCCTCCGGCATCGTGCAGCGACGGGACAAGGCGGGCTGGATCATCAACCTCGGGCGCACCGAAGCGCTGCTGCCCAAGGAAGAACAGATTCCCCGCGAGCACTACAAACGGGGCGACAGGGTCCAGGCACTGATTATCGAAGTGCGCAAGGAAGGACGCGGCCCCCAGGTCATCGTCTCCAGATCGCACCGCGACTACATGGCCGCCCTGTTCAAGCGCGAGGTGCCTGAAGTGGACGACGGCATCGTACAAATCATGGGCGTGGCCCGCGATCCGGGAAGCAGGGCCAAAGTGGCTGTTCTGAGCCGGGAACGGGACGTGGATCCCGTGGGCGCCTGCGTCGGGGTGCGCGGCTCGCGCATCCAGAACATCGTGCAGGAACTGCGCAGCGAACGCATCGACATCGTGGTCTGGAGTCCGGACATTGCCGCTTACGCGCGCAATGCTCTCGCCCCGGCCGTCATCTCCCGCATCGTCGTGGACGAAGCCGAGGGACTGCTGGAAGTCATCGTGCCCGACGATCAGCTGACCAACTCCATAGGCCGCAAAGGCCAGAACGTCAAACTCGCGGCCAAACTCCTGGGCTGGAAAATCGATATCTATACCGAAACGCGCTACAACGAGGCCAACGCTATAGGCCGCGGCCTGGAACAGTTGGCCGCCGTCGCGGAAGTGCCCGCGGAAAACTTCGCGGCCGCCGGGTTTGTGAGCTTTGAAGCCGTCAGCCTTGCCTCGGATGAAGAACTTTTGGCCGTCACCGGCATGACCGGGAAAAAACTCGGCAACCTGCGCGCGGCCGTCAACTTCCTGCGACCGTCCGGGGAAAAAGCAAACGCGGACGGTGACGCAGCCGCTTCGGATACGGCGGACGGAACGGACGCCGCCACGGCGGATAACACGGACGAGACGGACGATGCGGCCGGCGCGGACAACGCGGGTGAAGCGGACGATGCGGCCGGCGCGGATAACGCGGGTGAAGCGGACGATGCGGCTCCCGCGGACAACGCCGCCGAAACAAACGATGCGGATTGAGCCGTTGCAGGCCGGTCGGGCGACACCGTGAGCGGACATATACCGATGCGCATGTGCGCCGTCTGTAAAAAACGCAGGCCTAAAAGCGAACTGTTGCGCTACACCCGGGCGGCAGATGATTCGGCGCCCGTGCCGGATGTCGCGCAGAAAGCCCCCGGGCGGGGGGTGTACCACTGCCCTGATGCGCAGTGCCTAGAGGTTTTCGCGCAACGCGGCGCGAAAAGGAGAAAGAGGCGGGCATTATGAGCGATGCGAGAAAAAAAATTAAAGACTTGGCAGACGAACTCGGCGTCGGCAGCAAAGATGTTCTGGCCGCGGCGAAGGATCTGGGCATCCCGGCCAAAGTCGCGGGCAGCAGCGTCTCCGAGGCGGAGGCCGCGCGCCTGCGCAACAAGATTTCTCCTCCTCCGGAACCGGACAGGCAGGAAGTCCGGGTGCGACGTCGCACCCGCGCAGTGGAAGCCGGAGCGGAGCACCGCACCGGGGACGGCGCCGCGCCGGAAATGTCCCCGCAGCAGCCCCCGGCAGCGGAAGCGCCGGAAACGACGCCCGAAACCCTGATGCCCCCCGCCGATGCAGGCGCTTCGGGGTCCGTCGATGCCGGAATTGAAGAAAAAGCGGCAGAGCAGGTCGATCCTCGGGCGGGAAAACGAGAGCGCAGGCGCGGCAGCGCCGGCAGAGAAACGCCGCCCGCCCGCATCGTGTCCATGCCGGAACGGACCGTGACGCCCGTACAACCCCCGGCTCCGGCCTTGATTCCGGCCGACGACGCTCCCGTTGCGTCGGAGCCCGCCCCTGCCGCGCCGGAAATTCCCGTCGCCCCGCAACGCGAAGAACGCAGAAGAACCGCGTCCACGAGCGCGCGGTCGGCCGCCTTTTCCGCCGAACCGGAACGCCACGCCGACGGCCGGGCCATATCCTCGGCCCCGATCCTGAGCGCGCGCCCCGACATCGACGGCAACCGCGAAGACGGTGCGGGGGCTGCCGGGGTGCGCGTCATTTCCCGTCCCGATATCGCTCAGACGCCGGGCGCCGTGCCGGGCGCGGGTCGTCCCAGGCCGGCGCCGGGAGCGCGCCGGCCCGGGCCGGGCGTCCGTCCCGGCATGCCGGCCCGCCCCGACAGACCCGACAGGCCGGATCGCCCCGGACAACGCAAAGGCCCCGTCCGCGCAGGCGTTGCCGGGCCGGCAAAAAGCGCTCCTACCCTCCCGCCGCAGGAGAGCGAACAATCCCGCAGAAACCGCGGCAAAGGCCGCAGAACCGTCGAGTTTACCGAACGCGGCCGGATGTTGGACGACGACCACAGTTGGAGCAGGACCATCCAGCGCCGCAAGGTACGTAAAAGCAAGGAGGTCGCTCCCTTGGGCGGCACCCAGCCGGTCAAGGCCGTCAAGCGCAAAATCCGGGTGGACGAATTCATCCGCGTCTCGGACCTCGCCCACCAGATGGGGCTCAAGTCCGGTGAGGTCATCAGGGTACTCTTCGGCCTCGGCGTCATGGCCACCATCAACCAAAGTCTGGATATCGACACCGCTGTCCTGGTCGCCGGCGAATTCGGCTACGAAATCGAAAAAACGGGCTTTTCCGAGCAGGATATCATCGACGCCCAGCAGGGGCATTTTGAAGACAACAGCGAAGACTACGTCGTGCGTCCCCCTGTGGTGACCATCATGGGTCATGTGGACCACGGAAAAACCTCGCTTCTGGACGCCGTGCGCAAATCTTCCGTGGTTTCGGGTGAGGCCGGCGGCATCACCCAGCACATAGGCGCGTACCACGTCAAGACCAAGAAGGGTGAAATAGTCTTTCTGGATACGCCCGGACACGAGGCATTTACCGCCATGCGGGCGCGCGGCGCGGAAGTCACGGATATCGTCGTGCTTGTGGTGGCCGCTGACGACGGGGTCATGGAGCAGACCCGCGAGGCCGTCAATCACGCCCGCGCGGCCGGGGTGCCGATTATGGTGGCCGTGAACAAAATGGACAAGCCGGGCGCCGACACGGAACGCGTGAAACGGGAACTCGCCGACCTCGGGCTGGTTTCGGAAGAATGGGGCGGAGACACGACCTTCAGCTATGTGTCCGCCAAAACGCGCCAGGGACTCGACGAACTGCTGGAACTGCTGGCCCTGCAGGCGGAAATCCTGGAACTCAAGGCCAACCCCAAGCGCCCGGCGCTGGGACATATTGTGGAGGCGCGGCTGGACAAGGGCAGAGGCGCGCTCGGTACCGTGCTCATCCAGCAGGGAGCGCTTAAGCTCGGGGACACCTTCATTTGCGGGGTGCATTCCGGGCGCGTGCGCGCCATGTTCAACGACCAGGGCAAAAAGGTGAAGGAAGCCGGCCCGTCCATACCTGTGGAAGTCCAGGGCTTTGAAGGCGTGCCCGAAGCGGGCGAGGAATTCATCGTCATCACGGACGAAAAGTCGGCCCGGCGCATCGCCGAATCCCGCGCCCTCAAACAGCGGGACCGCGAACTGGCCAGGGAATCCAGGGTGACCCTGGAAACCTTCCTGGCCCGCAAGGCCGGCGATACGGAAGCCCAGGTACTCAGTCTGGTCATCAAGGCCGATGTGCAGGGTTCCCTGGAAGCCATCGGCGATGCTCTGCTCAAATTGTCCACAGACAAGGTGCGCATCGGCATCATTCACGGCGGCACGGGAGCGGTATCGGAATCCGATGTGCTTCTGGCCTCTGCCTCGGAGGCCATCATCATCGGGTTCAATGTGCGTCCTTCGGCCAAGGCCAGGGAACTGGCCGAGCAGGAAAAGGTCGACATCCGCTTTTACGACATCATCTATAAACTGGTGGAAGACGTGCGTGGCGCCATGGAAGGCATGCTGGCCCCGGTCGAGCGTGAGGTATTTCTCGGGACGGCCGAGGTGCGGGAAATCTTTACCGTGCCCAAAGTCGGCGTCATTGCCGGCTGCCGCGTGGCCGACGGCAAGATTGTGCGCAATGCCGGTCTGCGCCTGTTGCGTGACGGCGTGGTCGTGCACAACGGCAAGGTTGCGTCGCTGCGCCGTTTCAAGGACGATGTGCGCGAGGTGGTCAAGGGCTACGAATGCGGCATAGGCATCGACAACTTCAACGACCTCAAGGTCGGCGACGTCATCGAAGCCTTTGAAACGGTAGAGGAGGCGGCTACGCTGTAACCGGGCGGGGCGTATGGTTATCGGCATACTGGGCGTGGAGTTCCGCCTGCACGGCAACGAAAGCCTGAAAGACAAGCGGCGCGTGGCCCTGAGTCTCAAGCGCAAGGTCCGCAACCGTTTCAATGTGAGCGTTGCCGAGGTGGACAGCGAAAACGACAGGGACCGCCTGCGTCTGGCCTTTGTGTCCGTCGGCAACGACAAACGGCACATGGAAAGCCGCATGACCAAGTGCCTGTCCATGATTGAAGCCGTGTGCCCGGAGGAAATAGTCTACAGCGAGCTTGTCGTCCAGGGGGAAGACATGCCCTGAGCGACGTCGTCCCGGCCCGGCAGCGTATCATCGTCAAGCGCTCCGGAGCGAAAAGCGGGCAATGCTCTTTGCTCCCGGCACTATTCGGAATCACACATGCACAGCGTTTTTGCTTCTCTGAAACAGGCCTTCAAGGAAGCCCGGAAGGTGCTGATTACCGCGCACGTCGCGCCGGACGGCGACGCCGTCGGCTCGGCGGCGGCTCTGGCCCATATTGCCCTGCATTTCGGGCTGGACACGCGCCTTCTGCCGGATTTCGGCAGCCGGCCGGCGACGGTCGTGCCCGCGCCTGCGGTGTCCTGTTGCGCCGGGCTTGCGGGCTTTGTGCCCGATCTGGTGATATTTGCCGACTGCGGAGACGCGGCCAGAGCCGGCGCGGAGATGCGGGCGCTGGTCGAGAGCGGCGTGTTCCCCGGCACGGAAGGAGTCCGTCCGCGCATTGTCAACATGGACCACCATGCCGACAATCCGGGATACGGGCATCTCAATCTGGTATGCCCTGAATGCTCTGCTACTGCGGAACTGGTGGGGCGTTTCGCCGAATACCTGGGTCTGCCTCTTACAGGCGGTCTGGGCGAGGCCGTCTACCTCGGGCTGGTTTCGGATACCGGCAATTTTACCTTTTCCAACACCAGCGCCGACAGCCTGAGCATGGCCGCGCGCATTGTGGCCGCGGGCCTGAATGTGGCCGACTTTACAAGCCGCACCGAAAATACCTGGTCCCTGGCGCGCATGCGCCTCTGGGGCAAGCTGATGAACAGTGTTACGCTGCATGCCGGCGGCGCGGTATCCTGCTGTCTGGTCCGCAAGACTTGGCTGGACAAGGCGGGGTTGGGCGCCGAGGATCTGGAAGGTTTTTCCTCCCGGCTCCGTTGTCTGCACGGCGTGCGCGTCGGCCTTTTTGTGCGCGAGGAAGCGGAGCGCAAGTGCAGGGTCAGCCTCCGCTCCATGGGCGACTTCGACGTGCGCGCGGTGGCCGCCCGGTTCGGCGGCGGAGGACACCCCTCCGCAGCCGGGGCGACGCTGGCGCTCGACCCCGATGCCGCAGTGCGCGTTCTGCTTGAGGAACTTGAAGCCGGGCTGCTGAGCGATTCCCCGGAAAAGGCCGGCTAAGCGGGACCAGATTCCTGAAGCCCGCCGGGAGAATCAAACCTCCCCCTCCCCTCGACAGCCGGACACGGCGCCGGCGCAAGCTTGCGCAATATACTCATACAGTCGGTATTACTTGGCACCGCAAGAGGAACTGCCCGACTACGTATCCGATTGCCCGCTCAAGTGTGTCTTTTTCGGCGAGAAACCCAAAAATCGTTTGTCCGCGCGGTGGTATCGAAAGCTTACGGCCTCGACTCACGGCAATTGACAAGGGGAAACTGCAACTCATGAGAAGAAGTAAGGATAAATCCTGAAAAATCAAGCTGCCGGCTTTCATTGACCCTATGGGGCCGGCAGACCCGTATGAGTAATTTATGAGTAATTTATGAGAAAACTAAACATATTTTTCTTGTAATTTCACTGTGTTATATCTCATAAAATATTTGTAACACGGCAGAAAAACATGCTCTCCGATGCCGGTCGCCGGTTTGGCAAAACGATGAATCCGGTTTCCGATAGGCGGGGGGGGGGAGTCTTCCCCACGGACGTGGGGATGTTTCCCTGCCCGTACAATCGGTTATCCTGAAACGGGAGGCCGTATGCTCAGACCTCGCGGTCCCGCACTCGAAAAGCAGATTCCACCCCCGACCGACCGGGACTGCTTGGCAAAAACCCGTATCGGCGTTGACGGACGCCGCGAGGCGGGAGTTACGGTCCTTGAACACGGCCTGGCAACGGCGAGCGTAGCCGAAGCGCTCATGCTCCTGTATCCTCCGTTTCTGCATGCACTTTTCTTTCCTTCCGGAACTATCCTGACGGCTGCGATTCACGATGTCGGCAAACTCACGCCGTTGTTTCAGGAAAAATTACGCGCTTCTATTGAAGACAGGTCGCCATCGCCTTTTCTGCAAAAATTGCCTCATGCCGCCGTCAGTCGGATTACATTGCAGGCAGTTACCGAAAATAGCTATTTGGCTGATATTGTGGGCAAGCACCACGGCAACCTTGACGCGGGAATACTCGCAGCGGCCTATTCAGACATTTTCGGCGGCCCGCCTTGGCAAGAGCTCCGTGAGCAGACTCTGCACGAGCTGGCCGCCTTGTTACACTGCGATTGGCCGCAAATCCGATGCGAGGAACAGGCCGCCGTTGTGGCCGGGCTGGTCAGCGTGTCCGACTGGATCAGTTCCGGTCCCATGTTCGACCAGTCGATTCCCCGAGATGCCCTTGAAGATACAGCCGCGCAGGCCGTACGTGCCGCCGGTTTTGCTTCTCCGGCTGTTGTGCCGGGATTGTCCTTCGAGGATATTTTCGGCTACACCCCCTATGACCTGCAACGTAAACCGGCGGAGTTGTGCCGGACTCCCGGCATCTGCCTCATCGAAGCCCCCATGGGCACGGGCAAGACGGAAGCGGCCCTGTATGTCGCCTATCAACTGCTTGCCTCGGGGGCGGCGCACGGCATGTACTTCGCCTTGCCCACGCAACTGACCTCCAACGCGATCCATGCGCGTATCGACCCTTTTCTGCGCCGAATCACGGCTGAAGATTCTCCGCATCGACAGTCCTTCCTGCTCCATGGCCGGGCGTTTTTACAGGAAAGTACATTGGGCGGGGAAGGCGAACCCGGCAAATCCTGGTTCAGCAGCCTGAAACGGGCTGTTCTGGCTCCTTTCGGCGTGGGCACTCTGGATCAGGCATTGCTCGGCGTGCTGCCCGATGTCCGCCATTCCTTTGTCCGCGCCTTCGGTCTGCTGGGCAAGGTCGTCATCCTCGATGAAATTCACAGTTACGACGCCTACACCTCGACGCTGATCCACAAGCTTTTGGCGTTGCTGCGCGCCCTGCGCTGCCCGGTCGTCATTCTCAGCGCCACGCTGACGGCGGCGAAACGCGCCGAATTGCTGGGGCAGCCTGCCGTGTCCGACGGTTATCCACTGATCAGTTTCGCTCCTTACGCGCGGCAGGAACAAACGGCGGCATCCGAGGGATTTTCCCCGGTTCTTTTGCCGGTGGAAGCACATGTCTGCCCCGTTGCCGGCGGTCGCGTCGTCCGGATGACGTATACCGAACAAAGGGACAGCGCCTTGCGGGAGACCCTGCGGCGGGCAAAACGCGGCGAGCAGATACTGTGGATTGAAAATACCGTCGGGGAAGCACAGGAGGTGTACAAACGCCTGCGGGCCGGCGCAGGCGAGTTGCCCTGCGGGCTGCTCCATTCCCGCTTTATGTACAAAGACCGGAAACGTCTGGAAGACGAATGGACTGCTCTGTACGGCAAAGGGGCGGAAGGTCGGCTCGCGACCGGGCGCATACTGGTCGGAACCCAGGTGCTGGAGCAGTCTCTGGACATTGACGCGGACTACCTGATTTCCGCCCTGTGCCCCATGGACATGTTGCTGCAACGCCTCGGCCGCTTGTGGAGGCATACACTGCAACGGGCGCAGGGAGCGGTATGCGAAGCACTGGTTCTTCTGCCCGCGCCGCATGAACGGATCAGTGAAGCGACGTTCGGCCCGAGCGGTATGGTCTACGCGCCGTATGTACTGGCCCGCACCATAGAAGTTTTGCAGGGAGTGGGGGAAATCGCTCTGCCCGGCGATATTCGCGGCTTGCTTGAAGCTGTGTACGCCGAAAGAGAAGAGTACAGGGACGATTTGGCTGCCCTGCTGAACGACTGGCGGAAAAAAGGAGAACGATTGTCGCGTCTGGCCGGTCTGGCTGCAGCGCATTTGAGGCAATCCATGCCCGACTCGGATGATCGCCTGCGGACCAGATACGGCGAACAGGAAGATGTTCGCGTCCTGCTTGTGCGCAGCGTGGAAAAAACAGGGAAAGGTCTGCACATTACCGCCGCGGACGGGTTGAGTATCGACCTGCCCGTTGATGCCGGCCGTATTGACGGCCGGACGCGGCGCAAGTTTGCGGCGGGACTCGCTCAATATACTCTTACGGTCAACGAATACATGGCGCCGCTCGGGAAAATGCCCGATTACGTTTACCATTGCCTGCGCAACTATGTCTTCTTCGGTAAAAATCCCAAGGAACCCCTCTGCCGCGTGGGGTTGCTGGAAGCTTCCGGGCTGATCCGCTGCATTGATGGTTCAATGGGGAAAGAGTATATCCTTTCCTACGCGTCTCATCTGGGATACAGCGCGGAAAAAAGGCGATAACGAGGCATCCATGACGAATACGGCACGCCCATTCAACCTTGTCGATGACCCCTGGATACCGGCCGGGTCGGAGCTGATCAGTCTGCGCGAGGCCTTCAGCAGAGAAAACCCGAATCTCGCCGGCACTCCGATGGAAAAAATCGCCCTGCTCAAGCTCTTGCTCGCCGTTGCCCAGTCCGCCTGTACGCCGGAAGATGACGCGGCATGGGAAGCGCTCGGCCCGGACGGCCTGGCCGCAGCCTGTTCAGCTTATCTGGAAGCGCACCGCGATGCTTTTTATCTGTACGGAAAAATGCCTTTCCTGCAATTCCCGCAAATCAACAGGGCAAACGTGCAGCCGTTGGGTGCGCTGTTGCCGCATGTGGCTACGGGCAATACGACAATACTGCAGGATCTGCAGAAAGAACGTCCGCTGTCCGATGCGGAAAAAGCGCTGCTTCTGGTCTGCGTGTCCGGCTTCGCCTTGGGGGGTAAAAAAGCCGACAACACCGTGGTGTTGACCTCAGGGTATACCGAAAAAAGCAAGGAGGGCGGCAAGGGAGTCAGCGGCAAAGCCGGAGCATGGCTCGGCAGTGCCGGCTACCTGCATCATTTTCTTTGTGGTGAAAACCTGCTGCAGACAATTTGGATGAACCTGCTGACGCACGAAGACATCCGGCATTTGAGCGTGTTTCGCGAAGGGTTGGGTACGGCGCCGTGGGAGCGTATGCCCGAGGGAGAGGCATGCCCCACAGCCTTGAAGCTCAGGGAATCTCTCATGGGGAGGCTGGTCCCGCTCTCCAAATTCTGTCTGCTGGACGGTGACGGCATGCATTATACCGACGGCATTGCCCATGCCGCACCTAATGACGGAGGGGTTGACCCTTCCACAGCCGTGCTTCGTGACGCGTCATCGGTCAGATGCCTGTGGACAAACCCGGACAGGCAGCCCTGGCGGAACTTGGACGCCTTGCTGGCCTTTCTGGGCGGGCACGCCGGTTTTGACTGCCCCGGCATTCGCGCTTGTCTCGCGCGGGCCGTCCGCAATGTGCCCGCGGTCGGTCTTTGGGCAGGCGGGCTGAGAGTCAGCAGCAATGCGGGCGAACAGTACGTTTCCGGCGGCGACGACTTTGTGGACGGCCTGATATTTCTGCCGGCCGACGCGACCGGTGAGTTCTGGTATCATGCCCTGCAGAGTGAAATGGACGCACTGAACGCGTTGGGCAGGCAGGTTTACGCCGTGACCGCGGCCTATCATGCCTCAACTGTGCAGAAACATGATGCCGGGGCCGGAAAGGACAAGGGAGAAGGAGACAAAGCGGCGCGCCGCGCAACGCAAATATTTTGGGAATTGTGCGGCCGTGAATCTCAAACGCTGATTGATCTGTGCGCCGATGCGGAAAGAATACCCGAGCTGCGCCGCCGCTTCGCGGCTTTTGCCCTCCGCGCCTACAATGCAGTATGTCCGAGGGATACGGCAAGACAATTGGAATCCTGGGCTGAAAACCGGCCCAAGACGGGAAAATATTGTAACGCGTAGCGGAGGCTGCCATGGCGGAACCAAGTTCGGATCTATGCACTCGTTTTGTCGAATACATCATTTCCCGACAGAAAAACAACCGGGCCATGGGTGCGCGGTTGCGCAGAGCCGACAATCGCGCCACCGAGTACCAGTCGTGGCAATATCTGGTTCCCTTCGGCCTTGATCTGCGAGTCACGCGCACACGGCGGGTGTATACGCTGATTGCCGCAGCCTTGGCCCGCGCCGAACCGGAAAAGGACGGGGACAGCAGCTTCGGATACGCTCTCGCCGGGCTCTGCAACGATTCCGACAAAGCTGTTGTCGGGGAGAGCTATGAACATCCGGCCCTTCCCAGGCTGCGGCGACTCCTGGCCTGCACGTCGACATTGGAAGCCTGTGAAGTGTTGCGGCCTTTGTTGAATTTGATCGCCGACAAAAGCGGGCATCCGCTCTCCTATGCCGGCCTGATGCGGGATTTGCTGTACTTCGGCGAGAAAACCCGTGAACGCTGGGCGCAGGACTTCTTTTTCCGGACGAATGTACCGGAGGGGGAGGACGCATGATTGCTTCCCGCCTGCTGCTGACCCCCCGAGACATGTTGCGCCTGCGGCTGACTGATGTCTACAGTCTGCACCGGGTAATCTATGATCTGTTTCCTCTGCCGCACCCGGAATCGGATACGGTCGACAACAAATTTCTGTTTGTCGACAACGGCGTGAAAAAAGGCATCCGGGAGATCGTCATCCTGTCCCGACAACCTCCTCGGGACTGCGGACTGCACATAACACAGCGGGAAGTTCCGGATACTTGGCTGGACTTTCCGTCATACCGCTTTGCCCTTACCGTAAACCCGGCCGGACGGAACGCAAAGAGCGGGAAAATCGTCGCCTTGCGCAGGCGGGAAGACGTGGTGGAATGGTTTTCGGGCAAAGCGCCGTCATGGGGCTTTGCCGTATCCGACAAGGATCTCATTGTCGATGAAGTGGGCGTTTGGGAGTTCACCAAAAAAAATCAGCCTGTCACGTTGGGTTTTGCCCGGCTGCGCGGCTTGTTGCATGTGGAAGACCGGGAACTTTTCCGCCGTTCCTTCAGCCGAGGCATCGGCCGCGGCAAAGCTTTCGGTTGCGGTCTGCTGCAGATAGTCCCGGCGCGGTGAACATCGCAACCTTTAACTGTTCAGGAGCAGCTATGAGCAATCCCTTTACCGGCAGACACATTGAGTATCATATCCTGCAAAGCTTTCCCGTTACCTGTCTGAACCGGGACGATGTGGGCGCGCCGAAAACGGCTGAAATCGGGGGCGTGACCAGGGCCAGAGTCAGTTCGCAAAGCTGGAAACGTCAGGTTCGTATGCAACTGCATACGTTGGGGGTACGACTGGGCGTGCGTACCAAGCAGTTGGAGAAGCTGATTCGGGAGGATTGTTTGAAGCGCGGCGCCGGTGAGCTGGAGGCTCAAGCTTGCGCGGCTAACATTGCCGATGCCCTAGCCACGGATACCTTGTTTTTCTTTTCCCTCAAGGAAGCCGCTGTTTTCGGCGAGTACGCACAATCTCAGAATTTTTCCGTACCCGGTCTCGAAACGCAAAGCACGGGGAGTGCGGGCAAGGGCAAGAAAGATAAAAGTAAAAAGGCCGTTGCCAAAGATATTGCCGGACTGATCAAGAAGGTTGTGCAGCCTCGGACGGCACAGGACGGTCTGGATATCGCGCTGTTCGGACGCATGGTAGCACAGGCCCCGGAGATGAATATTGAAGGTGCGTCATCGTTCGCCCATGCTGTTTCCATCCATAAGGTCAGCAACGAAGTGGAGTTTTTCACCGCGCTGGATGACTTACAGAGCGGGCCGGAGTCCGCACACATGGGCAGCCTGGAATTCAATTCCGCCGTATACTATCGCTACATCAGCCTTGATCTCGGACAACTGCACGAAAACATCGGGGCTGAAGATATGGACGTCGCCGTGGAAGTCTTTACCAAGGCGTTGTATCTGGCTGTTCCTGCCGCGCGCCAGAACACCATGTCCGGCGCCGCCTCATGGGATTATGCGCGGATTCTCGGACGCAGGGGCCAACGCTTGCAGGCATCCTTCGATAATCCGGTGTTGTCGCGGGGTGAAGGGTACGTAAAACCCGGCATCGTTGCCCTGGAGGAATTTCTCGCCTTGAAGGAGCGTCAGGCCGGCAGTCTTTTCTGCAAGGAATTGGACCTGAAGCTGGGGCCGGATAAAGAGACCTCTGTGGACGATATCACGGCTGCACTCAAAGATTATGTCCGCAAGCTTGCATCGTAGGCGGTCGTTATGGACAACGCCGTAGTGCTTTTATGGCTGGAAGGACCGTTACAGTCATGGGGAGTTGACTCCCTTTTCAGCCGCCGGGCCAGTCTGAATTTTCCCACGCGATCGGGAGTGCTGGGCCTGATCTGTGCGGCTTTGGGAGCAAAAGGCGAGCAAACGGAGTTACTTGCCTGTTTTCAGCCTTTTCGGCAGACGGTACTGGCCTATGCACGTTCGGGGAAAAGTGTTGAGCGGCCGTTGCAACTCCGTGATTTTCACATGGTAGGCAACGGTTACGACGACAAGGATGACTGGGAGACCCTGCACATACCCAAAACGAGCGAAGGCAAGAAGGCTGTGGGGGGAGGGGCGAAGCTGACCTACCGGTACTTTGTGCAGGATATGGCCTTTGCTGTTGCGCTGGGCGTTCCCGTGCATCTGGCCGAACATCTGGAGCAGGCGCTGCAATTTCCATGTTGGGATATTTCGCTCGGGCGCCGATGTTGCGTGCCGGTGGAATTCGTGTATCAGGGGCTGTTTGCTGCCGAGGAACAGGCGTTGGAAAAAGCGGCCGGACTGGCCGGGAGTAAAAACCGACAGGAAGTTTTTCGTGTATGCGAAGGATCACATGTCGGTGAAGAACGCATTCTTGCAGATGTTCCCTTGCGTTTCGGCCCGCAGAAGCTGTATGCGAAACGCATGGTAACGATTATTGCTGCGGGGTAATCCGTGGAAGCGGAGAAGAAAAAGCGCCTGTTTATCAAAGTCAAGCGGGATAATTTACCGCAAGTCAAGGATAAGTATCCTTTTCTTTATCTTGAACGAGGCCGTTTGGAGATTGATGACAGCAGCGTCAAATGGATTGACAGCGAAGGGTCCGTGGTCAGGCTGCCGTGTGCCGTGATCAACTGCCTTTTGTTGGGGCCTGGCGTAAGCATCACCCATGAAGCGGTCAAAGTATTGGCAGCAGCCAACTGCGCCGTATGCTGGGTGGGCGAGGACAGTTTACTTTTTTATGCGGCAGGTCTCAGCCCGACTGCGGATACGCGGAATTTACGCCGACAGATGCACTTGGCCCACGATCCGCAAAAGGCTTTGGCAGTTGCCCGTAGATTTTTCTTAAAGCGTTTTCCGGAAGACGATGTCAAGGATAAGACACTGGCTCAGTTGCGCGGTATGGAAGGCAAAAGAGTCAAGGCTTGCTACGCGCGGTATGCGGAAAAATATGGAGTGGGGTGGCAGGGCCGGTCATATCGACCGGGGCAATTTGAACTCAGCGATTTAACAAATCAAATTTTAACGGCATGCAACGCAGCACTGTACGGAGTGCTTAATGCGTGCATTATTTCCATGGGCTATTCGCCGCATATAGGTTATATTCATTCCGGCAGCCCTCTCCCTTTTACCTATGATCTTGCTGATTTATATAAAGAGGATGTATGTATCGATACAGCCTTTCATCTGACTTTTGAGTTGGCAGGAGAGTATAATAAATATCGTGTAAGTGATGAATTTAGACAAAAAATCGTACAATGCAATATACTGGGAAAGGTTGGTGGAGATATTGCTTATCTTTTAGGAGATGAATAATGGTTGTTGTTGTCGCTGCTCACCTTCCCCCGGCTGTCAGGGGCAGGATGAAATTATGGTTTATTGAAGCCAAGCCGAATATTTTTGTATCCGGTATCAAAGACGCTGTCGCCGACGAAGTAATTGAGTATTTATTTACACACTGCCCGCAGGCAAGCGGTTTGGTGGTATTTCAACAAATCTCGACAGCGCCGGGCTATCGAATTCGCACTTTGGGCACTCCTGAGCGGCAGTTGATTTTTCTGTCCGGGATGCCTCTCATGAAAGAATCGGGGCGATCGGCCTGAAAAATTCAATAATATGAAGTGTCTTCCCCACGTGCGTGGGGGTGTTTCTGTCCAGTCAACTCCGGCCCAGTCCTTTGCCCGGTCTTCCCCACGTGCGTGGGGGTGTTTCCAAAATCTTCACAGGTGCGGCGGGCGTCGTCATGTCTTCCCCACATGCGTGGGGGTGTTTCTCACGCCGGCTCCCGACGCTGCTGTGGTATTTTTTGACCTCGCCGGGGGCTTGCCTCTCGATCCGCGCAAGGGGGTGGTGGATTCCGGACATCGGTCTCTTGCCTGCATTCTTAAAGCATGCTATAGCTTAAACATTCGGCTTGCGGCTCGGACGTTGTTCCACAGCCCAAGCGCGGGGGGCGCGGGGGTGGCGTTTTCAAGAACATGCGGGCGCGGCGGACAGGCCGCCGTCACAAACAGTCGACGACACTCCCCGGAGATTTCCAACGTTTTGCCCGGCCCACCCGGGCCGACAGTCCACAAAGCAACGGAGCATATCCATGAACAAACAAATGAAAGCCATTTTGCCGTTGATTGTTACCGCAATCGTCTTTTTCATACCGCCGCCCGAAGGCCTGAGCCTGGACGCCATGCGTTATCTGGCTATCTTTCTGGGCGTAGTCCTGGCCCTCATTCTTGAGCCTCTGCCGGGGGCCGCCGTCGGCTTCATCGGCATCACCGCGGCAGCCGGGCTTCAGTTGGTGCCCCAAGCCGGAGGCAAAGCGGCAACGCTGGGGTCGTCCCTGCAGTGGGCGCTTTCCGGGTTTACCGACGGCACGGTCTGGCTCATCTTCGTAGCCTACATGTTCGCCATGGGCTATGAAAAAACCGGTCTGGGCAGAAGAATCGCCTTACTGCTGATGAAACTGCTGGGCGGCAAAGCCTTGGGCCTCGGATACGCCGCCGCCTTGGCCGATCTGGTTCTGGCGCCCTTCATTCCCTCAAATACCGCGCGTAGCGGCGGCACGATTTACCCGGTGGTGAAAAACATCCCGCCCATGTACAACTCGCTGCCCGATTCCCAGCCGCGCTTGATCGGCGGGTATCTGATGTGGACCTGTCTGGCGACCACAACGGTCACCAGTTCGCTGTTCTATACCGGTCTGGCCCCCAACCTGCTGGCTATGTCCCTGATAGGCAAGGCCGCACCCGGCGTGGAAATAACCTGGATGGACTGGTTCGTGTCCATGTTGCCTGCAGGCGCGATACTCTTCATTCTCACCCCCTTGCTGGCCTACATCGTGTATCCCCCCACGCAGAAAGTCTTCCCGGACACGCCCGCATGGGCCTCCGGCGAACTCACCAAGCTGGGCCCGCTGACCCGCAAGGAAATCACCATGGCCCTGCTGGCCCTGCTGGCCCTCTGCATGTGGATTTTCGGCGCCAAGCTGATGAACGCCACCCTGGTGGCCATCGCCGTCCTCTGCCTCATGCTCATGCTTAACGTGGTCACGTGGGACGACGTCATTTCCAACAAGGGCGCCTGGAACACGCTGGCCTGGTTCGCCACCTTGGTGGCCATGGCAAGCGGCCTCGGACGGGTCGGCTTCCTCAAGTGGTTCGCCGACGTCAGCGCCGGCTACCTCGCGGGCCACAGCATGGCCTTCATTATTTTCGGCCTGCTGGTGGTGTTTTTCTTCTCTCACTATTTCTTCGCCAGCCTGACGGCGCACACGACCGCCATGCTGCCCATCCTGCTGGCAACGGCCGTGGCCGTGCCGGGCATGGACATGCGTTTCCTCGGCATGCTGCTGGCCGGCAGCCTCGGCATCATGGGTATCATCACCCCTTACGGCACAGGCCCCAGCCCCATTTATTACAACTGCGGATACATCACCCAAAAGGACTTCTGGATTCTCGGAACCATCTTCGGGCTGGTGTATTTTGCGATCTACGCAGCGGTGAGCATGTTCTACATGCCCTTGGCGCTTTCCTGAACACGCGGTTTGCGGCGGGCATCTCCGGAGCGCCCGCCGCAGGCCTTTTACCAAGCCGGGTATCGGCCCGGTGCATGCCGCCTCCGCAGACTTGAAGCAAGGCACCGGAGGAGGCGGGGAGATAGACGGACTATGAGAACGGTATCAGCAAAAGACATAACAAAAGCAGTACGCGACATGTGCATACGCGCAAACCGCAACCAGCCGGATGACGTGAAACGGCGCATGGCGGACTGTGCCGCCGGGGAAGACTCGGCCACCGCCAAAGAGGTCTTCAAACAGCTTCTCGAAAACATCGACCTGGCCGCCGAAACCGGACTGGCCCTGTGCCAGGACTGTGGTCTGGCGGTCTTCTTCGTTGAAGTCGGACAGGACGCGCGCGTGGAAGGCGACCTGAACGAAGCGATCAACGAAGGCGTCCGCCAAGGCTACCAAGAAGGATATCTGCGCAAATCGGCGTGCGACCCCTTCACCCGCAAGAATACCGGGGACAATACCCCGGCCGTCGTCCATTACGACATCGTGCCCGGCGACAAACTGCGCATAGCGTTCATGGCCAAAGGCGGCGGTGCGGAAAACATGAGCCGCGTAACCATGCTCGCGCCGGCCGAAGGATGGGAAGGAATAAAGAAATTCGTGTTGACCCGCGTCGCGGAGTCGCGTTCCAATCCCTGTCCCCCGATCATCATCGGCATAGGCATCGGCGGCACCTTTGAGCATTCGGCAAAACTCGCCAAAAAAGCCTTGCTGCGCAAACTCGACGACGTGAATCCCGACCCGGACCTCGCCGCCAAAGAGGCCGAACTGCTGGGACTCGTCAACGCGCTGGGCATCGGACCCATGGGGCTGGGCGGCAAGACCACGGCCCTGGGACTCAAAATGCTCGTTTCACCCTGCCATATTGCGAGCCTTCCTCTGGCCGTCAATATTCAGTGCCATTCTTCGAGGCACGAGGAGGTCGAACTGTAATGGCTACCTACGAACTAACGGCGCCCCTGTCCGATGCGGACGCCCGCAAACTGCGCTCCGGCGACATCGTGTACCTCAGCGGGACCATCTACACCGCCCGCGATGCGGCTCATAAAAAACTCAACGACATGCTGGACGCCGGCGAAAAACTGCCCATAGACCTGCAGGGCGCCGTCATCTATTACGTCGGTCCCACCCCTCCCCCGCCCGGCTACGTCATCGGGTCGGCCGGTCCGACCACCAGCTACCGCATGGATTCCTTCGCTCCCCGCCTGCATTCGCTGGGCGCGAAAGGCAGCATCGGCAAAGGGATACGCAACGATGCGGTGAAAAAATCCCTCAAAGACTACGGCGCCGTATACTTCGGCGCCACCGGCGGCGCGGGCGCCCTGCTGTCGGTGTGCATCAAGGAAGCCGAGGTCGTCGCCTTCCCCGAAATGGGGCCGGAAGCCCTGCGTAGGTTGAAGGTGGAGCGTCTGCCGCTGCTGGTGATCAACGATTCCGTCGGCGGCGAGCTCTATGTGCAGCCGGACCTCAAGGCCGTCGGACTGTGAACCGACCCCGGCATCTTTCGCCGGAGCATTTCACCGGTGCTCATAACGTCGCATGGTGAAATGCCCTCAAAGCGCGTCACAGGCGCGATCCGCTTTTGAGGCACAAGCCCCGGCGTAACTACTTGTTACCGTTTCAGTGGAGGCATACAGTGCAAATCATAAATGTGGACATTGCCGTTATAGGCGCAGGCGGCGCGGGTATCCGCACAGCCGTTGAAGCCGCCGAAAACAATCCGAACATGACCGTCGCGCTCATCTCCAAAGTCTACCCGATGCGCAGCCATACCGTTGCCGCGGAAGGCGGGGCGGCGGCCGTTCTGCAGGATTCCGACTCCTTCGACCTGCATTTCAACGACACCGTTTCCGGCGGAGACTGGCTCTGCGAGCAGGATGTCGTGGAATATTTCGTGCAGAACTGTCCGCGCGAAATGACGCAGCTCGAACAATGGGGCTGCCCGTGGAGCCGCAAGGAAGACGGAAGCATCAACGTGCGCCGCTTCGGCGGAATGAAAATCGCCCGAACCTGGTTCGCAGCGGACAAAAGCGGCTTTCACATGCTGCATTCCCTGTTCCAGACTTCGCTCAAGTACCCGAACATCAAACGTTTCGACGAACACTTCGTCCTCGATCTGCTCACCGACGAGGGCCGTGTGCATGGTCTCGTCGCCCTGAACATGATGGAAGGCGACCTCGTACAGATCCGGGCCGGAGCCGTCGTGCTGGCCACCGGCGGCGCGGGCCGCGTCTACCGTTACAACACCAACGCGGGCATCGTCACCGGCGAGGGCATGGGCATTGCTTACCGTCACGGCGCGGCCCTGCGCGACATGGAGTTCGTGCAGTACCACCCGACCGGCCTGCCCGGCTCCGGTATCCTGATCACCGAGGCCAGCCGCGGCGAAGGCGGCATCATGGTCAACAAGGACGGCTACCGCTACCTGCAGGATTACGGCCTCGGGCCGGAAACGCCCTTGGGCAAGCCGGAAAACAAATACATGGAACTCGGTCCCAGGGATAAAGTTTCCCAAGCGTTCTGGCACGAATGGCGCGCCGGACGCACCATCCCCACCCCGCGCGGCGATGTGGTCAATCTGGACATCCGCCACTTGGGCAGGGAAAAAATTCTGGAGCGTCTCCCCTTTATCCGGGAACTGGCCATGGCCTATGTCGGCGTCGACCCCATCGACGACCCCATCCCCGTGCGGCCCACAGCCCACTATACCATGGGAGGCATAGCCACGGACATACACTGTGAAACGAGCATCCGCGGGCTTTTCGCCGTCGGCGAATGCTCGTCCGTCGGCCTGCACGGCGCGAACCGCCTGGGCTCGAACTCCCTGGCGGAACTTGTGGTCTTCGGCAGGGTAGCCGGCATACACGCCGCCGAACGCGCGCGTGAAAACGTCCCCGCCAACACCGCGGCCGTCGACGCCCAAGCCGCGGACGCGGAAAGCAGCTTCAAGGCCCTGTTCGACAGGCGCGGCAAGGAAAGCTGGGCCGCCATACGCGACGAAATGGGCCTGTCCATGGAAGACGGCTGCGGCATCTACCGCACCGAAGAATTGATGAAGAAAACCGCCGACAAACTTGCCGAGCTTAAAGAACGTTTCAAAAACATCAATATCTCGGACCGCGGCGCCGTATACAATACCGACGTGCTCAGCCTCATTGAACTGGGACACGGCCTGGAAGTCGCCGAAACCATGGCCTGGTCGGCGCTCAAACGCCGGGAGTCGCGCGGGGCGCATCAGCGTCTCGACAAAGGCTGCACGGAACGCGACGATGTGAACTTCCTTAAGCATTCCTTGGCATTTTACCAACCCGGACAGGCGCCGCGCATTGAATACGGCCCGGTGAAAATCACCAAACTGCCCCCGGCCAAACGCGCTTACGGGGCTGAAGGCGCTTCTCAGGACAAACAAAAC
>JAITDR010000180.1 GCA_031282465.1 Desulfovibrio sp. | reverse complement strand
CGTTCACCGCCTTCCCGCAGGCTGTCCGTTTCGGTATGCCGCGCCTCTGGACCGACCCGTCGCCCAAAGCCGCCCACGCGCTTTCCTGTACGCTCTCTTTCGCCTACCCGGTCGACAAGGAGCCGGCGGAAAACTTCGTCGACCTGCAGGCGCTCGACCCCGCCTCCGGCTTGCGCTTCGGTCCGTACCGCCTGGTCTGGAACGATGACCGCACCGAAGCGCAACTGTATGCCCCCGTCGTCTCCCTCGGAGAAAAATCCGCAACAGCGCGCATCCGCGTGGCAGGCATGCCGGCCTTCACCATTGAGGAAGACAACCGGCTCAGCCTCACCCCCCAAGGCGGAAACGGCGCGGTCCATGAATTTTCCGTGCAGGGCAGAGACAGCCTGTTCAGGGTGGAAAACCTGCGTTTGGCCCTGGTGACCGACAATAACCTGGGACAGGAATACGAACTCTCCCTGCGCACAAGCCTGTACATACGTCCGAGCGCGCTGCTCGGTACCTCCCCGGCGGCCGCCTCCGCGCAAAACCCGCAAGCCGCCGGCGCAAACGCGAAACCTCGACCGCCGCAGACTCCCGCAGGCCGCTCCGGGCAACGTCCTGAAGCCTCTCAAAAAAATCCGCAATCCCCCCTGAAAATTATCCAGTTGCCCCGTTTCCGCGACAGCGAGGCGACCGCCAAACCTTACAACTGGAGCCGCGCGCCCGTATTGACCGCCGACGTGCTGAACAGAGGCCGGGTACTGACCCCCGAATCCCTGCAGGCGGACGACGAGCCGGTAAGCAGTCTGCGCTTCCGCATCCGGCCGGACGAAGGCGGCTATATCTATGTGCATTTGCCCGCGGACCTTGCTTCCGCTTCCGGAATCACGCTCGGCAAACCTGTGCGGCAAGTGCTTAAAGCCGAAAAACCCGCGCCCAGGCTCGATTTTCTTCAACCGGGCAATATTCTGGCCCTGGGAGGGCAACGGACGCTGGATATCCATTCCACAGGTCTGACCGCCGTTCGCTGGGAAGTCTGCCGGGTACGCTCGCCTTTTCTGGCCCTGCTGAGTTCGGACGATGAGGACGGGGACGCCTTTGCCTCCCCCCCGTTGTACGGTTCGTTGAGCATCGACAGAGTGAGCGTGGTGAGCCGCGGCGAACTGCGGCCGGCAAGAAGCTCCGCCGGGGCGCCGCAGTTTTCCGTTCTGGACCTGAGTCCCTTCCTGCAGGACAAGAACGGCGACACACGCGGCCTCATGCAGATCAACCTGCGGGGCATGGACGGCGACCAGGAGGTCGCGTCGGCGCAACGCCTTGTGCTGGTAACGGATTTGGGGCTGATGGTCAAAAAATCCGCCCTCGGCGAGTATGACGTGTTTGTGAGCCTGCTCTCCGGCGGCCCCGCCGGCGACACCCTCGTGCAGATCCTGGGCGCAAACGGGTTGCCCGTAGCCGAAGCGCGCGCCGATGCGCAGGGACATACGCGTCTGCCGAACCTTGCCGGACTGGAGCGGGAAAAACGCCCGGTCGCCGTGGTCGCTGCACGGGAAAGCGATGCCGGAACGGACCTGGCATGGCTGCCCCTGAACGACAGGGCGCGCATGGTGGATTACAGCGCGTTCCCGACTGCGGGGCGCGTGACGCCCGAGGAAGGCCTCAATGCCTATGTGTTCGCGCAACGGGGCATGTTCCGGCCCGGAGAAACCCTGCGTTTCGGCTGCATTGTGCGGCGGGCGGACTGGAAGGAACTTCCGGACGACCTGCTGTTGCAGGCTGTCCTGACCAATCCTGCCGGCACGGAGGTCATGCGCCGCGCCTTCCGGGTGGGCGCGGACGGTCCGGCCGACATCGAATGGACATCGCGGGAGGAATCTCCAACGGGACACTACCGCCTCGACGTGCGGACGACGGGTTCCGCAAAACCCGGCGACCAAGGCATCGTGCTGGGCACGACGCGCGTGCGCGTGGAAGAATTTCAGCCCGATACCCTGGAACTCAAAGCGCGCTTCGAGCCCGTGCAGGACAAGGGCTGGCTGCCGCTGCCCGAAGCGGACGCGGCCGTCAGAGCCGTGGTGACCCTGAAAAATCTGTACGGCACACCCGCCGCCGACCGGCGGATCAAGACCGTCATGCAGGTCCGGCCCGCCGATCTGCGGTTCCCCGGCTATGCGGACTATGTGTTTCACGATGCCTCGCCCTACCGCGGTGAAACGCGGGAAACACCCTTGCCCGACGTGCGGACGGGGCCGGACGGCACGGCGGCCGTCCCTTTGCCCCCGGAAGAACTGCGCGCCGGCACCGTGCTGTGCTCCCTGCTGCTGGAAGGCTTCGAACCGGGCGGCGGCCGGGCGGTGGGACTGCGCAAGGATATCCTGCTTTCCCCTCTGAAGACGATTCTCGGGTACAAGGGCACGGGGGCGGGCGTCAATCTGCATTTCATTCCCAAAGGCAGGGAAGCGGGTCTTGAGTTTCTGGCCCTGAACCCCGCCCTGGAAAAAACGGACCCCGGCCCGCTGACTTTTGTGGTCTACGCCCGCCGTTATGTGACCAGTCTGGTGACGGACACCCGCGGGGCGTTGCGCTTTGACGAAACGCCCGTGGACAAGGAATACGCCCGCTCCACGCAGAGCACGGACGCGGACGGCCTGCTGCGCTGGAACATCCCCACGCAGACGCCGGGCGAATACCTGCTGACCGTCTTCGACCGGGGCGGGGCCGTGGCGGCCTCCGTGCCTTTCACCGTCGCGGGCGACAACCTGCGGGCCGGAACGGAGACCGTGCCGGGCATCCTGCGCGCGCACATCGACAAGGAAGACTACGATGCGGGCGAAACCATTCAGGTCTACCTCAGTGCGCCTTACGACGGCGCCGGACTGATCACCGTCGAGCGCGACGGCGTCGCGGCGTTCCGCTGGTTCCGGGCCGAGGCCGGGGACAGCGTGCAGTCCGTGACCATTCCCGAGGGCTTTGAGGGCCGGGGATATGTGAACGTGTCCCTTGTGCGGGATCCGGCTTCGCCGGATATCTATATGGCCCCGCACGCCTACGCCCTTGTGCCCTTTACGGCGGCCGTGCGGGGACGCGACATGGGGCTTGCGCTGCGCGCGCCGGAGCGCGTGCGGCCGGGGGACGTGCTGTCCGTCGCCGTGAGCGCGCGTGAGCCGGGCAAGGCCCTGGTTTTTGCCGTTGACGAGGGAGTGCTGCAACTGACCGGTTTCGTCGCGCCCTCCCCGCTGGATTATCTGCTCAAGGACCGCGCCCTGTCGGTGCAAAGTTTGCAGGCTTTCGACCTGCTCATGCCCGACCACGCCCGCCTTGCGGGACGCATCCCCGGCTTCGGCGGCGACGCCGCGTCCGGCGGCGGCCGCTTTCTCAATCCGTTCAAGCGCCGGGGGGAACCTCCCCTGACCTCATGGGCGCTTGTGGACGTGGGACCGCAGGAAACGCGCGTGGAGATTCCCGTCCCGACCTACTACAACGGCCGGGTGCGGATAACGGCCGTGGGCAGTTCTCCCAGGACGGCCGGCAACGCGCTTGCCCGGACCACAGTGCGCGGCGACCTCGTGATTACTCCGCAAATGCCGCTCACGGT
>JAITDR010000163.1 GCA_031282465.1 Desulfovibrio sp. | reverse complement strand
ATGTTGACGGCGGGCGCAGTCGAATTTGCCGACCGGCGCTCCAATTCCTGAAGTTGCTCCGCAAGGATTTCGGCGTCCTTGTTCACCCAGTCTCCGATCCAGCCCCGGTGCAGTTTGGGGGTAAAGCCGAAGCGCCGTGCGAAATCAACATCATGGGACTCGGCCGAGGTTTCATCTATCCACCAGGAAAGATAAAATACAAAAAGATCGACGGAATCCTTGAAGGCTTCATAAATGTCCAGCAGATGCTGCGCATTGGCGGTGGAAACGGTAGTGAGCGCGGCTGTAAGCGGCAGTTTGCTTTTTTGCCGGGCTTTTTCCGCGTTGACGGCGGCAAGACCGTCGCGGACAGCACGGAAATTGTCGCCTTTGCCCGCCGCCGGCCTGGCCGCGTTGTGCGTTGTCGCGTCGTGTCCGTCAACAGACACCTGGAGCAAGAGCATAGGCATGGCCGTAATCCGTTCGGCCGCTGCTTCCAGTCCTGTGCCGTTGGTGGCGATCATGGCGGGCATGCGCAGGCGGGTCGCGTGTTCCAGAATGTCCAGGCTGCCTCTGTAAAGCATGGGTTCACCGCCCCAGAGGTAGACCGTGGGGAGGTGTCCGTGGGCGGCCAGGTCATCCAGGAGCGCGATATAGCGTTCGGGCGGAAGTTCACGGGCGGTCAGTTCCCGCAACGATTCGCCGTGAAGAAATCCCTTGTCACCCCATTGACCGCAGGTGTGGCAGCGCAGGTTGCAGCGGTCCGTGATGCGGACGGAAAGCTGGCGGATGCCGAAGGCTCGACCGTCGGCGGGGTTGCGGTGCAGCAGATCGAAAAAGAGCTTATCGGCTTCCAGACGTGCCAGACGTGCGAACATCCAAGGCCGTGTCAGGACCTTGAAGGTGTTTTTCAGAACAACGCCGGGCGCGACAACGGCCTTTCCGGTCATCCCCGTTCCTTTGGGTTATTTATACGCCTTCGGCGGCCGGGACTCCGTCCCGGTCCCTCGGCCTGAGCAGGCGCAAGGCCGAACATTGAAACAGTTCAATGTTGCTCTATACGCCTCCGGCGACCGGGGGAAATGATTTCTCCCGGACCCCCTCATTTTTCCGTTCACATCCCGGCTCACAGGATTCAATACACATCCGGCTTCGTCCACAGGCCGGCTCCGCCACGGCAGATAGGAACCGAAGGATTACCTCTCCCTGAAGAGAGAGGTTCGATCATAACAGACTTTCCAAATGTGCTTGCAATGCCGTGCGTCCGTTGCAATCCTCGGCCGCGATGCGCGTCCGGCAAGCGTCCAGTGAGGCTTCAAAGGCATCCACTTCTTTCGGATCAATGCCGAAACTCGTATAATACCGCCCGAAGCCCTTTTCCCGAACGAAATGGCAGTTCCAGAACTGCTCGTACAGAAAGCGGCCCGGAAACAGGAGGCAGGGCTTGCCGAAAAGCAGAGCTTCCGTCAGCAGGCCGTGGCCTCCGCAAGCGACTACATACGCCGCCGAGGCAAAATCTTCAAGGAAGCGCCTCCTGCCGGGCTTGCGAAAGATGAGATTTCCCTGTCCAGGCCGTTCTCCCAGACCGTAAATACGGTATTCACGTTTACGTCGGCCGAACAGGTTTCGGATTTTGTCCACGTCGCATCCGGGCACATACATAAGGGCGTGTTCGCCGGTTTCCGGCTGCACGGCCAGAGCGTCGGGGCGCGGAATTGTGCCGAAAATCGCGTCGCTGTGCGGGTCGACAAGCGGGGGGCGGTGAAAAGATACAATCATGCACCCCTGCAGTCCGGGCAGGAAAAAGCGCATGATGCCTGTTGCCGTGAGTCTGGGGAGTGTCTGCCCCGGCGGCGGCGTGTGACGGGTTCGGCTCAGCACATGCTGGTGGTCGAGGCTGTAACAGGGTCTGCCCAGTGCCTTCGCCGTCCGTGGAGTGAAATATTCGTTGTCGGTAAGAATCAGATCAGGGTCAAAGGCTGTGATGATTTCTTTGAGGCGGTGAATCCAACGCGTTGCGGAAGCGCGTTTGCCGATGAAATTGGCTATGGTCGGCGCCCATTGCACGGCGTTGTCGCGCACCAGCATTCCGACAAGCGGCAGTTCCTCAAAGGCAAAGCCGGCATCCCTTGCCCGTACGGCCGCGCCGCCGCCCGCGAACAACACTTCGTGCCCGGAAAGCAACTCGGCAACGGACAGGGAACGGTTGATATGCCCGTTGGCGTCACCTTGAACGCCGTAAAAAATCCTGGCCATTTGCCTATCTCTGCATCTTTACCGGACTGTTGCCGCATATCTCGGGCTCGCGAGCGGCTGGGCCGCCCTGCCCTACCCTACACCGATACCCGTCGATGCCTGAAAACACTGTCGAAACGGACTACCGGTAGAAGGCAGTAAACACTTGCCGCATATGCCGTGTCAAGGATAACATGCTGTCGACTGGACAAGATGATGCATTCGACAAGATTCGTATCTATCGAGACTGGACCTTTGGTCGCTACGCGGCGACGCGGCAACCGCAGAAGACGGATCTGCCGAATCATCGACTTGAGCCGGATACAAGCACTCTCGCGTTGGTCCTGAACGAGCTTCGCCGGAGCTCCGAAGCAAAAGGTCGTCTTTTGAAAGCCCTCTGTAAACGCTGTGGCGGCATTGACGATTATGATGTGCGCGCTGAAGGAGGGACAGTTCAGGTATTCTTCCAGGAAGGCAGTAATGTCATTCCGGCGACCAGACTGTCGGACGGCACGCTAATGTAGAGAAATCGGCAACTATGAACATCCGCAAAGGAACATCAAGCGATTATCCGTTGCTTATTGCGCTGTGGCGGCGCGCGGTGGAGTGTACGCATACTTTTTTGACAGCGCACGATATTCAAAACATTGAACAGGAAGTGCAACACGTCTGTCTGCCTGCCGTGGACTTGTGGGTTGCCGAATCCTCCGTTGACGGTCCGGTGAGCGGGATTGACGGCTTCATGGGCCTGGACGGCGCCAAAGTGGAGATGCTGTTCGTGGAACCGGTCCGGCACGGGCAAGGCGTCGGTTCCCGCCTGCTGGATCATGCCCGCCGTCTGCATGGGATACTGACCTTGGATGTGAACGCGCAGAACCCGCAGGCGCACGGCTTTTACCGGCATTACGGTTTTACCGAAACAGGACGCTCTGAGGTCGACAGCGGCGGGCGCCCTTTCCCGCTTATCCACATGCACTTCGGCGAATAGTCCCCTGTCTCGGCCGGCAGTAAATTCCGAAACTGTTACCGCAAAAACGCCGTTACACGACCTCTCCTGCAATACAATGCAAAGCAGGTCCGCCGGTTGTGACAGCTACGGCAAATATACTCTGCAAAACCCGCGCAGGCAGACTTCACGGGCATATCATGCGTCCTGTATCGAACACACCATCTGCTCCCGACACACGGACTTCACGGGCATTGACAAAGCACGGTCTGCAAGGTAAGGGTGACGGCCCTGTGATGCCGGATACCGCGCACAGGGCGCGACTCGGGACACGCGGCCGGGATATTCCGGCAATTTTTTTGAATACTCCTGCCCGCCGGGCAAGGCAACTAACTCCTTGCGGGGCCAACCCGATGAACGGCAACTGGATAGCTCTGCACACTGTCCCCCGCGCCGGGAAAACATTTGTTTTCAACGATCAGGGCATCTGGCGCGGTCCACTGAAGGAGTTCGGCGTATCATGCACAATCCTGAAGGATATCACAGCGGAGATATTCGTTCTCCCGCTTGATGAAGGAGTACTCTTCCGAGGGAAAATCACCGGCAGTATCGCCCTCCCCTGCGACCGTTGCGCCGACGATGCACGAGTAGACATTGAACATGCCTTCGATGATTTTGAACCCTACCCCGCAGGCGCAAACCTTCTGCCCACGGCTGATGCAAAAGAAAGTGTTCCCCGGCAACGGACGGCGCAACGCAAAGGCGGACGCAAAAGCGCGGGCGGTAAAGACGCTGAAGTGTTCACCGCAGACTTGACAATAGACGCGGACGAGGCCGTTATACGCACCGCGCCTCGTGGACCGGGAGTGGAAATCAACCCCGCCGCCCTGGCATGGGAAGAATTTTCCCTTGCCTTGCCGATAAAGCCGCTGTGCAGAGAAAACTGCCTGGGGCTGTGCCCGATCTGCGGTAAAAACAGAAACCTGGAAAGCTGCTCCTGCGACACCGACGGGACGGACCCGCGCCTGTCGGTTCTGCGCGCTCTCAAGGCGAAAGCGTGACGAAGATTCCGGGGCGATGTGCGGATTCATATCGAACATAAGGAGAGATCATGGCCGTCCAACAAAACAAAAAATCAAAATCCAAAAAAGGCATGCGCCGCTCGCACCATCGCGTGCCTGTGCCTGCCGTAGTGTTGTGCAAGTGCGGCAACCCCACAGTCCCTCACGCCGTATGCCCGTCCTGCGGCAGCTACCGCGGACGCAACTACACGGCTGAAGCCGAATAACAACGCATGTCCCCTGCGTCCAGCGCATCGCCGGTCATCGCCGTTGACGTGATGGGAGGCGACTTCGGCCCGTCCGTCGCTGTTCCCGGCGCCCTTGAAGCCGCCCGCAAAGGCCGCTTCAGCGTATTGCTGGTCGGGGATAAGGATGTGGTAGGCAAGACGCTGAAAGAACACAATGCCAAAGGCGTCGCCTACGATGTCGTCCATGCCTCGCAAACCGCGCTCATGGGTGAAAAACCTTCGGACATTCTGCGCCGCAAAAAAGATGCCTCCATTCAGGTCGCCTGCCGACTGGTCAAAGACAACGCGGCCCAGGGCGTGGTCAGCCCCGGTCATTCAGGGGCCAGTGTGGCGTGCGGCATGTTCATCATGGGGCGCATGTCGGGCATTGACCGCCCTGCTCTGGTGTCTGTCCTGCCTTCGGAAAAACAACCGACTGTAGTGCTGGATGTAGGCGCCAATGTGGACTGCAAGGCCTATCACTTGTTCCAGTTCGGACTCATGGCCGATGCATTTACCAAAACTGTCCTCTCCCGCCCCACCCCCACTATAGGCCTGCTTTCCATCGGAGAAGAGGAAGGCAAAGGCAACACGTTGGTCAAAGAGGCCTACGACATCTTCAAACTGACCAACAACGTGAATTTCGTCGGTAATGTGGAAGGGAAAGACATTTTTACCGGCGACGTGGACATCATTGTCTGCGACGGCTTTGTGGGCAACGTCGTGCT
>JAITDR010000140.1 GCA_031282465.1 Desulfovibrio sp. | reverse complement strand
GTGATGAGCGCCACGGATATAGACAAAACCGCCCCGGCCGCCTCTTCGGCGCAGGAGTTGTTGCTGCTCGGCCCGGACCCGCGCGCCTATCTCGACATCAAACGTATTGCGGAACTTGCCCGGCAGCGGGGTATAGTAGCCGTTCATCCCGGCTGGGGCTTTGCTTCCGAAGACGACAATTTTCCACGCATCTGCGCGGAAGCGGGATTGGTGTTCATCGGCTCCGCAGCAGAGTCCATGAAATTGCTCGGCAACAAGGTGCAGGTACGCCGTCTGGCGCAGGAACTGGGCATTCCGGTGGTGCCGGGGTCCGACGGCGCGGTGGACGTGCCCAAGGCGCGGGCCGTTGCCGCGGAAACGGGCTTTCCCATCCTGCTCAAAGCCGAGGGCGGCGGCGGCGGCAGAGGCATCTTCGAGGTACACGACAACGACGGTCTGGAGGATGCGTTCATCAAGGCTTCGGCCATGGCTCAGGCTTCTTTCGGCAATCCGCGCGTCTTCGTGGAAAAATTTCTCACCGGCGTGCGCCATATAGAAATCCAGGTCATCGCCGACGTCTACGGCAACATTTTTGTCTTCGACGAGCGTGATTGCAGCCTGCAACGCAACAATCAGAAGCTCATGGAGATTACGCCTTCTCCCTGGCCCGCCTTCACCGAGGAACTGCGTGAGCAACTCAAGGATTACGCCCGCGCTCTGGTCCGCAAAGTGGGTTATTATTCCCTGTGTACTGTGGAGTTTCTGGTCACCGAGGAGAGTGTCCCTTACCTTATAGAGGTCAATACCCGCCTTCAGGTGGAACACGGCATCACGGAATGCCGCTACGGCATCGACCTTGTCGAAGAGCAGATTGCCGTCGCGTTCGGCAGCAGACTGCGTTTTTCCGAAGCGAATCTACACCCCATGCATACCGCTATGCAGGTGCGCATCAACTGCGAAGATCCGCAAAAAAATTTCGCCCCGAATGCCGGGCTCATAACCCGTTACGTTTCACCCGGCGGTCCCGGCGTGCGTCTGGATTCCAACCTGAGCGCCGGCTACGAGTTTCCTTCCAACTACGACTCGGCGGGTGCCTTGCTCATCGGTTACGGGCAGGATTGGAACAAGGTGCTGGGCATTACGGAGCGAGCCCTGGAAGAATACACGGTGGGCGGCCTTAAGACCACCATCCCGTTCTTCCGTCAGATTATCGCCCATCCCACATTCCGTCGGGGTGACTGCGACACGCGCTTTATTGCCGACACTCCGGAACTGATGGATTACACGGACCTTGATCCGGAATCCGAGCGCAACGCGCGCTTGATAGCGGACATTTCCGCGCGCGGTTATAATGAATTCGTCCAGCTCGGCAGATACCGCACGCGCGAAACGCCGCGCATGCCCCGGCACGAAGCGGTCATGCCGGAAATTCCTTCGGCCGTGCTCCGCAAGCCGTCTCCGTATCCGCGCAACGACCGCAAAGCCCTGCTCGACTATATCCGCGATTCGGCGCTCGTCCATTTTTGCGACACAACCTGCCGGGATACGACGCAGTCAAACAGCGGCAACCGTTTTCGTTTTGCTGAAGACAGATGCATCGCGCCCTACTTGGACCAGTGCGGCTTTTTCTCCTTGGAAACGGGCGGCGGTGCGCATTTCCACGTGAACATGATGGCCAACATGACCTCGCCCTTTTACGAAGCGCGGGAGCTGAACCGTATCGCGCCCAAAACAATGAAGCAGATACTCGTCCGATCCACCAACGTACTCGGGTACAAACCGCAACCCAAAAATCTCATGCGTCTCATGGCGGAAAAGATATGCGAGGATTACCACGTCATACGCTGTTTCGATTTTCTCAACCATGTTGAAAACATGAAGCCTTTTGCCGAAGTCGTTCTGCACGACGCGCATGCTCTCTTTGAGCCTGCCGTCGCTCTGACCTGCGGGCGCGGTTTCACTGTCGACCACTACATCGACACGGCCGGGGAAATGCTGCGTCAGGCCGGGAAAATCATGGGTGTGGGACAGAAAGACGCCTCCCGCCGGATCGTGCTCGGCCTCAAGGATATGGCCGGGAATTGCCCGCCGCGCATGATGCGTGATCTGGTTCAGGCCTTGCGCCGCAAATGGCCGCATCTGGTGCTGCATCACCACCGCCACTATACGGACGGCCTGTTCGTACCGGCCGTCGGGGCCGCAGCGGAAGCCGGGGTGCATATCGTGGACGTTTCTCTGGGCGCGGCCATGCGCTGGTACGGGCAGGGCGAAGTCCTCTCCACCGCGGCGTATCTTGAAGACGAACTGGGTCTGAAGAACATACTGAACAAACGCATGATCCGCGATGCGGGCTTTGTCCTCAAGCAGATCATGCCCTATTACGACCGCTATACGGCTCCGTACTTTCAAGGCGTGGATTATGACGCCGTGCTGCACGGCATGCCGGGGGGAGCGACGTCTTCGTCTCAGGAAGGAGCGCTGAAGCAGGGCTATATCCGGCTGCTCCCGCAGATGCTGCGTTTCCTGGCAGGAACGCGGCAAATCGTGCATTATCACGACGTGACGCCCGGCTCGCAGATTACCTGGAATACGGCCTTTCTGGCCGTCACAGCCGCATACAGGCGCGGCGGTGAACATGAAGTCGAATACCTTCTGGAAATACTGGACAATGTAATCAACAGTGCAGAAGATGCCCTGTCGCCGGAAATGAAGGAGGCGCGTCTTGCCGTGTACCAGGATTGCAACGATGCCTTCAGGGATCTGCTGCTCGGCAAATTCGGCAGGCTGCCCTTGGGGTTCCCCCCCGACTGGGTGTATCGGAGCGCTTTCGGTCCGGATTGGAAAAAGGCCGTAGTCGAACGCACGGAAAAATCTCCCCTGGATATTCTTGCCGATGTTGATCTTGAAGCCGAAAGAGCTGCGTTGAAAAGTATCATCGGCAGAGATCCGACGGACAATGAATTTCTCATGTTTTTAAATCATCCGGGAGATGCGGTAAAGTGCATCGACTTCAAGCATAAATACGGCGACCCGAACAATCTGCCTCTGTATGTCTGGTTTGAAGGTCTGGAAGTCGGCGACGAATTGAATTTCAACGATTCCAGCGGCAAGCCGCACCACCTGAACATAATTCGTATTCAGAGTCCCGGCCCCAACGGCGTCGCGGTGGTCCGTTATGTGTTGGATTCCGAAATCATGAGTTGCGAGGTGCAGGTGGCGAAACCGGTCGCCGATGTCGAGCGCTCCGTGACCATGGCCGACCCTGCCGATGCTTTTCATGTGGGCGCGCCCTGCAACGGCGAGCTTTGGATTATGTATGTCAATCCCGGCGACATCGTTAAAAAAGGCGAAGAGTTGTTCAATATTTCCATCATGAAGCAGGAAAAGGCCGTAACTGCGCCGCGGGACGGTGTTGTGCTGCGTGTACTCAAAACCGCAGACTACCGGGAGAGTAAAAAAATGGTTCCGGTGATTGAGGGAGAACTTATTTTGGAACTGGGGCCGGTGCCCCGGTTGTGTAAAAATCCCGCCTGCGGCAAGGCCCTGGCCGCGACCGGATATGCCTTCTGTCCTCACTGCGGCACCGAACAATAGAGAGCCTTTCACACCGGGGTGCTGTTTCCCGAGAAAAGGCTTCGGTTCGTTGCAATAGGGACAAGAGCGCATTGACGCGGGGCACAATCGGTTTTAAGCTGATGCGGTCCGGCGGACAAGCCGGCAATCCGCAAGAGTCAAGGAGAGCACGATGGTCAAGCCTTCGTCCGGTAAATCATCCGACGCGGCGCCGGC
>JAITDR010000128.1 GCA_031282465.1 Desulfovibrio sp. | reverse complement strand
AGGAAGGGGCGTCTGCCTGGAGCGGGAAACGGGATTCGAACCCGCAACCCTCAGCTTGGAAGGCTGATGCTCTAGCCGTTGAGCTATTCCCGCATGACCGCCGTAGTTCCTCGACGGACAGTCCCGTCTCCTACAGCCTTTGCCGTTTTTCCCGGGCCTTTCTCACACGGCGGGCGCCGGAAAGTATATTCAACACGTAACCCGTGTTGTCCGGGTTACGATGTTTTCCCTGGTGGTGGGGGGTGGATTCGAACCACCGAAGTCACTGACGACAGATTTACAGTCTGTTCCCTTTGGCCGCTCGGGAACCCCACCGCCCATTATGGAGCCGGCGATGGGACTCGAACCCGCAACCTGCTGATTACAAATCAGCTGCTCTGCCAGTTGAGCTACGCCGGCAATGAATCGAACTTACTTAGGCGCGCTTTCGGCAAAAAGCAAGCAAAAAAAACGCGGCAGGGAAAAAAAAGAACGGGCGGCGCGTCAAGGCCGTTGCCGGGAGTCGGAGAGAGCCGCGCCGCTGCTTCAAGCCCGCTTCCGGGTTCAAACGGCGGAACGCCTGCGCGCTGCCTCAGGCTCGTTTCCAGGCCCAAACGGCGAAAGAGGCCGCGTGCAGCGCTTCCGCGAGCACAGGGAACATGGGCGGCCGGTTCTCGCGTTCCACATCGTACGGAGTATAGTCCAGCAGACGCCGGCGCAGGTGCAACGCTTCATCCTTGCGGCCCAGTTTGAGCAAAGCGTCGCATACCCTGCCCATGTTTTCCTCCGGGTGTCCGGTCAACAGACAGCCGCGGGCGACAAGGCGGTGCAGGGGCATATCCTCGGCGGCCTTTTCAGCGTCAAGGAAGCTGTGGACGGCTTCCCTGTAGGCGCCGTCGAGCATGTGTCCGACGGCTTCGTGGAGAAAGATATTGTTGCGGATGCCCGAAGGCAGCATCGCCTCAATGTGGTCCAGCCGTTCATCGTCTTTGCCGCGCCGGGCTGCGGCCGCGGCCCGCACCAGCCACCTGCGCGTGCTTTCGCCGTTGCCGCGGGCGCGGCAGAGGCGGGCCATGCCTAAGGCCGCGCCCACATGTTCCTTCTGCCTGCGCAAAACTTCGAGAAAACCCTGCTCCGCGCCGTCGGCATCCCCGTCTTTGAGCCGTTCGAGTCCGCGGTTGAAAAGTTCCGAGGTCGTCGGCGCATCGGCTTGTTTTTTCATCGTCGTTTGTCGTCTTTTTGCCGGGGGGGTCGGCAGGGCGGACATACCCTGCGCGGACCCCGTCGTGCCGTTCCGGATAAAGACCGGATTCGGCCGTGAGCCCGCCCGGCGGGCGGCAAGGGACAAGAAGTCTTGCGGCGGCGCGATCCGGCGCAGGGGACTCATGGCCTTGCGCACGGCGTCACACAGTCCGTTCGGAGAATAGGGGCGCTCCAGTACATGGAGTCCGGCGGCGCGCAGCCGGGCGGCGCCCGCTGCGGTGGAACTCAGGATCAGGTACGGCTGGGTGCGGAGTTCCGGCCGGGTGAATATTTCGTGCAGTACCGCCTCCGCAGTCAGGCCGCCGGCCTGTTCATCGCAAATCACAAGGTCCACGCCGTTGATGATTCTTTTCGCGTCGACAACTTTGCCTTGCCGCAAAAAAGATTCGCGTTCAAGGGCGCGTTGCTGTTCCAGAAAATCCGCAGCTGCGGCCGCTTCGTTCAGGCAGGTGATTTCCCTGGCGCCGAAGGCGCGCAGGGCTTTTATATCCAAACGCAACGCGGCCTCGTTTCCGGCTGCGGCCAAAACCCGGCGGGGAATGGTATTTGCGGGCAGGGGGTTATACACAGTGCAGGGCTCTCTGTTTAAGGTCAAGGGGATGCGTTCAACGGCGGAAGGGGATGACTTTGGCTTTGCCGGTGTGATATTCGGCATCGGACGGGAGTGTGCCGGGGATGCAGTCCGGGGACGCCATAGCCGTCGCGGCCGGCTTGTGCCGCAGAGAAGGAAACGTGCTCCGGCAATGGGAGCAGATCAGCCCTTTCCCGTCTCCGACGAGGCGCACGAGCATGCCGTCTCGTTTGCAGCAGGTCGGGCAGAAAGGTCCTTGCCGGACCGCGCCGGTGATCAGCCAGTAAAAGCCGCGGTCGATCACCAGGTTGCGGGCGATGTACAGGATGTCGTCGAATTCCTGAATCTGCGTTCTGAGCGCGGCGTTTTCATCGCATACCGACACATAGCGACGTTGCAGTTCTGCGAGCAGCAGCCGGGCTTCGTCCGGCTTGTTCTGCGCCATCAGTTCGCTCACCGATTTATAGCGGTAGTAATCAAGCATGACTCTCTCCCTGAGTGCTTTACGCCGTCATCCTTGACGGCGGATGCAAACCTTTTCGGCAGGGGGAGAAAAGACTTTATTGCGAGATTGGAACAAAATTGCCGGACGCGTCGTCCGGCTTCGGGGAGTGCATGAAAGCTGCGTGCGGAAATGCGCGGCGACGCGGGTTATTTCGATTCAGGACAACATTGCCGGCCATGCTTCGTGGTTGAACGGACATGAGGTTCGGGGCAGTGCCCTGATACCCATGAGGAAAAGCCGATTAATTTGGGGCGTTGCCTCAAACCCCGCCGAGGTCAGCCTGAACCGGCGTAAGGCTGATGATTTTCCCGGTCGGCCTTGCGTCGACTCAGGCCGACCTGCCGGAGGCAGTTTGAGGGGGCGGATCCTCCGCTAAAAGAATAATTCAGAGTTTCCTTTGTTTTCATTGTTGTCCTGGAAATGTAATTAGAGCGGATTCAGAGCCAGACGGTAAGCCCGTAAAGCTTCTTTTTGTGAGGCAATCACTTCTTTCAGCAGGGTATTTTCCGTTTCAAGCAACCTGTTACGCATCTCCAGATCTGCGATGCGCGCTGTAAGCGCACATTCGTCTGTTTCTTTTCGGCTGCTTCCTGTGCCGGAAAGAAGCCATTCCAGGTTGACGTTGTAACGGGTTGCTATCGCGACAAACCACTTATTCGGTATGTTCCCCCGTCGTTTGGCGCCGGAAAATCCTCCTTGGGTTATACCTAAAAGATGTGCCAAAGCCGTGTCCGTTTTTACACCGGCTGCTTCCTTCAACCGAGCCAATTGTGCGGAAAAATCATTGAGCTTTTCATCCATCCCGATTTGCTGTCCGTCTCGTCCGCTCCTTTAGTAATATCTTGAAATATAAACATAATTTTAGAAATATCGACAACATTTACGATATGTTCTAAAAAGTGTTGACATCAAGTCTAAAAGATGTAAAAA
>JAITDR010000057.1 GCA_031282465.1 Desulfovibrio sp. | reverse complement strand
TCGACTTCTATGCGCCGCCGTCCTCTGTCGGCAACGGGGTTGGGCCAGCCGTTGCCTCCCCGGCGTTCGATACGCAGGACATTCGCCCCCAAATCGGCAAGCAGCATGCCGCAATGCGGCCCCGGACCTATGCCGGTAAATTCCAGAACATTGATATTCGTCAGCGGACCCTTGCGGGTTTCGACATCAGACATGGCGCACCTTATCAAGATAATGTTTGAATCGTAGCCTACAGCCGTCTGGAGTCAAGCCGAAATTGCGTCGGCACACCTACGGCCGCGCCGGACAACGCACCGATGCAACGCCGCCGACTTACAGCCGGTATACCTTGAAAGGCCCGGAGCCGGAGTAGACATGCTTGAGTTTTTCCCCGGCCATGGCCGTGAAGCGCTGCAGCAACCCGCCGTCCGTGGGCGGCGCCGTGTAGCGGTAACAGGGGCGGTAGCGGGAAATATGCAGGGGCACGTCGCGTCCGCTCGCCGCGCACAGGTCGGCAAGCCAGTCCAGTTCGGCGGCGAACTCTTCCGCATCGTCGCTTATGCCGGGCACGACCAGAGTAGTGCATTCCACGTGCGTTCCGGCCTGCACGAGGGCGCTCACGGTCCGCTTGACGACGTCCAGGGAACCGCCGAGCCGGGTATAGGTCCGGGGATTAAAGGTTTTGACGTCGATATTGGCGGCGTCGACGGCCCCGGCCAGAGCAGTGAGGAGTTCTTCCGAATACATGCCGTTGCTCACCAGGACGCCGGCGATGCCGGCCTCGTGCAGCAGCGGGGCGGCTTCCAGGATGTATTCCGCCTGCAGCGCGGGTTCGTTGTAGGTATAGGCCACAGCGCTCAGGCCCAGTTCGCGGCATTTGTCGAGCAGTTGACGGAGAGTAACGCTTTGCAGGGGGACGCGCGCCGCCCCGCCGCCTTCGGGCCGGGCGATGCTGTGATTCTGGCAGAACGGGCAATACATGGTGCAGCCCAGACTGCCCAGAGAGAGTATGTACGAACCGGGCCGCCAGCGGCGGAGCGGTTTCTTTTCAACGGGATCAACGGCGATGGCGGAAAAGCGCCCGAGATGGGGTGAGGACAGTTCGTTCCCGTCACACAGCCGGGCCGCGCAACGCCCCCATTGTCCTCCGCGCAGGCGGCAGGAACGCGGGCACAGGCCGCAGACGACCCCTTCTCCCTGCGCGTCGACTGTCCACCAGCGGGCTTTCACGTGCTCTCTTCGCGGTAGCGGTCGACGGTGAAACGGTAGATTTCCGCGCCCGCCGTATCACGTATGCCCCCTTTCTGCGCGGCCACGGCCACTTGTTGTTCCACGCTGTCTATGCCTTCAAGGTCCGGCAACAGGAGGCCGCGCCTGCCGTCCTTGCAAACGATGACGCCGTAAACTTTCGGGTCCAGGCGCATGCCGGGCCGCACCAGTTCCGGCTCGCTCAGGACGTCGACGGAGATACGGACGTTGGACAGTTCCTCCGGACGCATGGGGGGAAAACGCGGGTCGCGGGTCGCGGCGGACGCCGCGTTGGACGTGATTTCCTCGGCCAGACCGTTGCGGACGGGCAGAAAGGTGCCTATGCAACCGCGCAGGGTGCCGTTCCTGTTTTTTATGGAAACGAAGCATCCCTTACGCGGGGTCCAGAGGTCCGGCTGCGGGGCGAGGATTTCGGCGTCCGCCGGGGTCGGCGCCGGGCGGCCTTTCAGCAGCGCGGTTATGGCCGCACGGGCCAAACGGGGATAGGCGTGCCCGCCCTGAGGAGCTGAAGGCGGGGGGGTATCGGGGCGTTGCCCACCGGCCGGGGAAGGCTGCGGAGGACGCGCTTCTCCATGCGGATGCGCCGCACGGGCGCTGAAACGAGAAACGTCGACGGCAGGAAAGGCAGCGGCTGCGCCGGCATCCGGGTGTGCTGCACGGGCGCGGGCAGGGGACGGCAACACCCTGACGCTGATCCGTTTTTTGCGGGCGTCCGGAGGGGCGGCCTGTGGATTTTCGGAGATCGACGGCTCCGCTTCCCGGCGTTGTCCGGCTGCATTGCGGGTAGCGACCTGCGGATTTTCGGAAGGAAACAGTTCGCTGTTTGTCCAGAGGGCGTTGCAGTACCCTACACCGAACGGACCTTCGTAAGAAAAAAGCTCCAGCGGGGAGCGCGTGAGCCTGAGCAGCGCGAGGACGGAGCGCAGTCCGCATTCCCCCGCGCCCGCGATTGTCGCCGTTTTCAGGTTCAGGAGCGGCGCCGGGTCGCCGAGTTTCAGGGCTTCGAGGACGGCGGCGTCGAAAACCGGGCCGGCGGGATCGAAACCGTAAGGACCGTCGTTTTTCAGGCGATGGGAGAGATCGCCGCTGGCCAGCAGCGCCCAACGCCGCTCGCCGGGCAGGTCGTGCAGGGCGTTGCCCAGGGCAAGGGCCTGGTCGGGCGACAGCCCGGAGGGGCCGGCAATGATCGCGGACGGAGTTTTGCCGTCGGGGAAAGTCGGGAGTATGAACTGCAGGGGGACGACTGCGCCGTGGTCCGGGGTTATGTCCGGCATGTCGCCGGCGGCGCACGGAATGCCTGCAGCCTTGCAAGCAGCCGACACTTCGTCGAGGGCCGCCCGGGACCCCGTAAGGGACACCTGCACTCCCGGCGCGCCGAAACGCGCCAAGCTGCCCCGGAACTCCGGGGCGCTGTTGATGAACAGCGCACCTTGCGTATAGGGCTGATGGGGTGAAAGCACCAGCAGCACATCGGGCGCCAAGACGGCATTGAGCCTGGTTAAGGCGGCGCGGAGCCGTTCCGTGCCGTCCAGGGTACGAGGCGCTTCGCGCTCTCGGCCTCTGCCCACCTCATGCGCTAAAACGGGCGGATGCGGCATAAGCGCAGCCCAAGTGAAAGACATGACTTCCTCCTTTAACGGCGAGGCTGAGAGGGCCGGCGGGCAAGCCGTGAGCCGCCGCCGGGTCGATTTATGACGCGCCCGCAGGCAGAGCATCGGGCAACCCTAGAGCCGCCGCCGGGTCGATTTACGGCGCGCCGGCGGGCGGACCGGCGGGCAGCCCGAGCACTACCGCCGGATCGATGCCCGCCGTTGCCTCCGGGACGGAGCGCACGATGCTCAACGTGTTGTCCGGGTTTGCCAGATCAAGCGTGCGCTTGGGCAGATACGCGCCTTCCGCGTCTTTCACCGGGATAACCACCGGCTTCACGGGCGTGTCCGAATTCCCGGCGCTGACGACGCACAGGCTGCCGTCCGACAGTTCCACAACGCTGCCCACCGGGTACACGCCGAGCATGCGGATGAAGGCCGCCACCATCTCCGGGTGCAGCGCCTTGCCGCGCATTTCGTACATGATGCCCAGCGCCCGTTGCGGAGGCATGCCGTCCTTGTAGACCCGTTTGCTGGTCAGGGCGTCATAGATATCCGCCAGCGCGACTATGTATCCTACCTCCGATACGTCGTGCCCGGAAAGACCTGCGGGATAGCCCGCACCGTCGTAGCACTCGTGATGGTGCAGCATGCCCTGGGGCACTTCAGGTATAATGCTCGGCACATCTTTGATTTGTTCGTAGCCGAGCGTGGGATGGGTGTTCATCACCAGACGCTCCGCGTCACTCAATTTGCGCGGGGCATTGAGTATCTGCGGCGGCACGAGGGCCTTGCCCAGGTCGTGAAAAAGGCCGGCCAGCCCGATGGCGCGAGTCGTCTGCGATCCCTTGTCCATATAACGGGCAAACATGCTGCTGAGAACGCTGACGTTGACGCAATGCATGTAGGTGTAGCTGTCCGTGCGCCGCAGACGGCAAAGACTGTGCAGGGCATCGGCGTTGTTGTCCAGACTGCGCATGATACGCTCGACGATGTTGGATGCGGGACTCATGTCCAATTTGCCGAAACGGATGTCGCTCATGAAAGCGCGCGCATAACCGACCGCAGCATCATGCACTTCGGCCGCCGCCTTGACTTCAACGGCATAGGACACTTTGGGTTCGACAGGCTTTTCTACGTGCCGTTCCGTGCCTGCCGGCTCCGCATCGGGAGGAGCGGCATCGACATAGACTGTGGAACGCTCCGGGTCTATATAGACTTCAAGATAGCCCTCGGCGGCAATGCTGCGAACCTCGTCGTCGGAAGTGACCAGACCTTCCCGCATGTACAGATAGGGACGCTCCCGCCAGTCGATGCCGGAATCGCTCACATACATGCCGGCTTTGAGTTCCAGAATATGCAGGCGCTTCAAAGCGCCGATCGCTTCAGTTTTTTTTACATCGTTATACGTCATACAGGTTGATGATATGTCGCTTTCCCAAAAAAAAGCAACCCATTACCGGCCCGCTCCCCGGTCAAAATTCAACCTGAGCCCCCGGTCGCATTCTGCCCGCGTGAATAACCCCGCCTTTCCAGGCGGGGTTGCAGGGCGCACGCCGGCAGGAATTTTTTCCTGTCGGCGACTGTTTGAGCAGGAGGTTATCGGGCAGTCAATTGCTCAATGACCCGGTTCAAGTCCTGCGCCATCTGGGACAGTTCATGCACGGCGGAAGAGGACCGGATCATGCCGCCGGCAGTCTCGTTGACAATGCGACGTATCTCCTCAAGTGCGCCGTTGATTTCTTCCGACGTTGCGCTTTGTTCTTCCGCGGCAGCGGCTATGGAAGCCACAACGGAGGAGTTGCCCGCAGCCGGATCGACAATTTCCTGCAGAGCGTTTCCGACCATGCCGTCGAACATCTGCAACACTTCCCCGAATCTCTCCCGAGTTTGTTCAGCAATAATAAGAGATTGCACCGGTAAATTCCGCCAAGGCCGCAAGGCCGGCGTCATCATTTTGGCGCTCACCCCCGCATGTTCGCCGCCGGCTCTATTTAATGTATTTTTTTCTTGTGGCCCGAAAATTGCTTTCCATCATACGCCGTGTCGGATTCCTGTCCGGCCGGTCCGCAAACAGCCGGAGGAGTCATGCAGAATTCTATGTACACTGCCCTGTTCGGCGCGCTCTCCAACGAGCACCGCATGAACAACATCGCCAACAATCTGGCCAACGTGAACACCACCGGCTACAAGCGGGACATGCTGGCCTTCCGCGATACCTTTCTCATGTACGCTCACGACCAAATCATGGAAGCGCAAAGCCACCTGAAACAGGAGAAACTTTTTCCGGAACCCGTGCATCTGGCGCGGGCGCGTCTGGCCTACGCCAAGACGGATTTTGAACAGGGATCCCTGCACATCACCAACGCACCCTTTGATCTGGCCATAGCCGGGAACGGTTTTTTCAAGGTGCGTACCCCGCAGGGGGACTTTTACACGCGCAACGGGCATTTTCAGGTAACCAACGAAGGCGTGATCGTCACTGAACAGGGGTTTCCGGTACTCGGCGACGGCGGCGAACTCACCGTGCCCCCCGGCGTAAAAAATTTCACCATAGCCGAGAACGGGGCAATTTATGCCGACGGCGGACTGGTGGGACAGATCGGGCTGGTGGACGTCGACAACCATCTGTTCCTGGAAAAACTCGGCGGCAACATGTACCGGCAGCGTCCCGGCACGGATCTTGCTGAGATAGAGGCGGACGGATACATGGCGCAAGGTTTTCTGGAAGTATCCAACGTCAATCCCGTCTATGAAATGGTCAACATGATTGAAGCACAGCGCCAATACGAAGCTTACGCCAAAGTCATGCAAAGCACGGACGCAATTGACAAGGAAACAATCTCCAAGGTGGGCAGAGGACGGGCATAACGTTTCCGGAAAGAAATCCCCGGAGCCGGTTGGAACGCTCCCTGAAGAGAGCGTTTGCAAACCTAAAGGAAATCCTGATGAACAGTGCAACGCAAAGTGTGGACGCAGATTTTTTCATAGTCTCCGAACCGTTCACCCGCGCCGCGGAAAGGCCTTTTCTATCTCCCGGGACCGGAGCGCGGCAGGGTTTGCCGCCCGAGGCTCCGACGGCATCGGCCGGTAAGTTGCTCATGGCCTTGCTTGCGGCCTGCGGCATCGGCAGTGCGCCGCGCATTACGGGCGCGGAATGCGTTTCAAGCGCGACGGCGGCGCAAGCCTGACGCGCGGTCGGTGTCGACTTGCAAGGATAGACAATCTCAACGGTAATGCGCTTCAGGACGCGTTTTGCAGGAGGATCGGACGTATGATGCGTTCCCTTTGGACGGC